>CAYLIR010000251.1:0-3223 GCA_964383515.1 uncultured Acidimicrobiaceae bacterium | reverse complement strand
GAGGGAAGTGCCTGCACCGAGCGAATCCATCGACAGCCGCACGCTGATACGACCCGCACCGACACGCTTGGTACTGGCGCGCCCCAGCACGATCGCCGTGCACACACCGACAGAACGTGCCCCGTCCGAATCGGGACATGGTGATCCGGCGGCACCCTCGGCGTAGCGCGATATCGTGTGAGTACACTGCACCGGACGCAACAGGGAACGGAGGGGACGGGTGGATTTCTCAATCGACGACGAGCAACTCGCGTACCGCAAGGCTGTTGTTGCGTTCGCTGCGAACGAGCTCAACGACGGTTACATCGAACGAGAAGCCCAAGAAGCGTTCTCGGTGGACGCGTGGCGTGCATGTGCGGAACTGGGAATCCAAGGACTCCCCTTCGATCACCGATACGGCGGACAAGGAGCGGACACGCTCACAACGATGCTCGCTATGGAAGGGCTCGGCTACGGAACGCACGACAACGGCCTCATCTTCTCGATCAACGCCCACATCTGGTCGGGAGCGATGCCGATCCACCGATTCGGTACCGAAGAGCAGAAACAGAAGTACCTTCCGGGCATGTGCGACGGTTCGATCGTAGCCGTCCAGGGCATGACCGAACCGGACTCAGGTTCGGACGCATACAGCCTCGCGACCACCGTCACGGACGAAGGCGACCACTATCTGCTCAACGGCACGAAGACGTTCATCACGAACGCACCGGTAGCTGACGTCTTCATCGTCTTTGCAAGCATCGACAAGGCAAAAGGATGGGCAGGCCTGTGTGCCCTGATAGTAGATAGAGACACGCCAGGGCTCACGGTCGGAAAGAACTTCCACAAGATGGGCCTCAAGACATCTCCCATGTCTGAGCTGATCATGGAGGACTGCCGTGTGCCGAAGGAGAACCTCCTCGGAAAACACGGGTCCGGGATGATGATCTTCAACCACTCGATCGAGTGGGAGCGGGCATGCATCCTCGCTTCGACGATCGGAACGATGGAACGCCAACTCGACGATTGCATCGCGTACGCTCGTACACGGAACCAGTTCGGCCAACCGATCGGGAAGTACCAGGCGATCTCGCACAGGATCGTCGACATGAAGCTGCGCCTGGAGACATCACGGCTCCTCATGTACCAGCTCGGGTGGAAGGCCGACCGTGGGGACAAGATCGCCATGGACGCATCAATGGTGAAGCTCCAGATCTCAGAGAGCTATCTCCAGAACAGCCTCGACGCAGTACAGATCCACGGCGCGTCCGGCTACATGGCCGAGACACTCGTCGAACATGATGTGCGCGATGCCATGGCAAGCCGTATCTACTCAGGTACGAACGAGATCCAGAAGAACATCATCGCTCAGTACCTCAAGCTCTGAGCCATGCGATACCTGCTGCACCACTATCTCAGCGAGGCCGCGCAGAGGAACCCAGAAAGTCTTGCGCTCGTCGACGGTGACACGGAGCTCACATACGCCGAACTCGATGAGCGCTCAGATAGCGTCGCCAGCCGCCTCATCGAGCTCGGCGTGTCACGCGGCGACCGCGTGGGGATCTATCTTCCAAAGTCGGCAGAAGGTGTCATCGGTATCTACGGCACCATGAAGGCCGGCGGTGCCTATGTGCCGATCGACCCGTCGGCACCCATCCGTCGTGTCGCCTATATCGCCAACAACTGCGGCATCCGCCACGTTGTCTCAAGCAACGGGCGCAACAAGGCATGGGAAGCGCTCCGTGAGGCGGGTGTCAGCGACATCATCGTCCTGGACACAGACAGCCCTGCCGACATACCGGGCGCGGCCATCCACGGGCGGTCCTGGGCGCTGAGCGGGGGAACACCGCCAGATCCGGGAACGATCGACCAGGACCTCGCGTACATCCTGTACACATCGGGCTCGACCGGCGACCCGAAGGGCGTCATGCTGTCTCACCTCAATTGCCGAGCGTTCGTCGAATGGGCAGTCAACGAGTACGAGGTGACCGCGCGAGACCGTGTTTCGAGCCATGCTCCGTTCCACTTCGACCTTTCGACATTCGACCTGTTCGGCGCTGCGCTCGCTGGCGCTCCCGTGTACCTCGTTCCCAAGCGAGCGTCCGTTTTCCCCATCGAGATAGCGAAGTTCATCGACACATACGAGATCACCGTCTGGTACTCGGTTCCTTCGATACTCACGATGCTCACCGAGAGGGCACAACTCAGTGTCGGCGACCTTCCCAGCCTCCGGATGATCCTGTTCGCAGGTGAGGTCTTTCCCACGAAGTACCTGTCCCGGATCATGCGGCTGCTTCCCCATGTGACGTTCGCGAACCTGTTCGGACCGACTGAGACGAACGTCTGTACCGCGTACACGGTGACAGACGTACCCGACGAGTCCGAACCCCCGATATCCATAGGGAAGGCGATCGCGAACGTCGAAACGTTCGTGGTAGACAGCAACGACGCCATCGTGCCCCACGGTGATGTAGGCGAGTTGCTTGTGCGTGGGCCAACCGTCATGCGCGGCTACTGGGCGGACCCTGAACGTACAGCGACCAAACTCACTCCGAGCCCGATACCCAGGCACATGGGCGACAGCGTGTACCGCACAGGCGACCTCGTCCAGGAGATGGATGATGGCAACTATCGGTTCCTCGGCAGGTCGGACAACCAGATCAAGTCGCGTGGCTATCGCATCGAGCTCGGAGATATCGAAGCTGCACTCGTCGCGCATCCTGATGTGATCGAGGCGGTTGCCCTCGCCGTGCCGGATGAACTCGTCTCGAACCGAATCGTTGCCCACGTGTCAACGGACGTTGCGCTCGATGCGCGAGAACTCGCTGCATTCTGCGGAAGCCTCATCCAGAAGTACATGGTTCCTGAGACCATCGTCGTGGAAGCTTCCCTGCCCCACACGTCAACAGGGAAGCTCGACCGCCAGGCGCTTCAGCGACAACACGAAGGCTGAAGGGGCAGGCGCCGGACACCTGACGTCAGCGCCCCACGACATACCGCGAAGCGTCTACAGCTTGCTGAGCACGAGCTTGGCCACCGCGTCCACCGTCTCGAAGTTGTCGAGGTTGACCTCTTCAGGATCGACAGACACACCGAATCTGTCTTCGATGAACGACACGAGTGTGAAGATGCCGAGGGAATCGATGATCTCCTCCTCAAGCAGGTTCGCTGTTGCGGTGTCGACTCCGGTGTCTTCCACGACGAACTCCTCGTCGATGTACGCGATGATCGCTGGTCTGATGTC
>CAYLIR010000250.1:0-3244 GCA_964383515.1 uncultured Acidimicrobiaceae bacterium | reverse complement strand
AACCCACAACGCGAGAAAACCCTCGGGAATGTAGGTATCCCAAGGGTCTTCTTCGTAGCGGGGGCGGGATTTGAACCCGCGACCTTCGGGTTATGAGCCCGAGAAAACCCCACCTGCTGACCGGGGGAAACCTGTGAAACGCTCGTCCTGACTGGCTTTTCACCTCTCAACGTTTCGCGTTTTTCCCGTCCTATCCCGCCCTCTCGCGGTATGGACGCGGTCTGGAAGAGCAGGACCACAACGCGATCGTCGCCCGGAGCCAAAGGGCTCCCAAGCTTTGAAGTCGGGTCCACGAGGAACTCGCCCCGCTGATCGGTGGCGATTGGCAGGAGACGGTCCCGAGCAGCAGACTGGCCCACTCTCCGGGTACGATCTTGTCGGGATTGAGTAGGTTGATCAGATTCACCATCCCGTTGACGCGTCATCGCGCCCGTCACGACGGGTCTTCTCGAACATCGCCACCCTCGACATCTCCCTCTCCCACCTCGCAAGACCCTTACAGCGAAAGCCCGCCGAGAGTAGGAATCGACACAACGAGGTGGGGCCGATTCAAGCGAGCGAAACGGTCCTAGTTGGAGCAAAACCAGACTGGCGTAACCACCCGTTGGACGGACGTGATTGCTGTGCGGCCGGCGGTGTCGCTCGATAGTACCGTCGCGGACACTTGTGTCATGATGCGATACGAGAACGAGATCAAGGTGATCTGGCGGCCGGTACCGGATCCTAGGATGGTCGAGTCTTTGACTGGTGCACGGGCTCTAGCGCTTGACGGCAGCGCGGAAGGCGGAAGCCGTTTTCACGAGGCTGTCTCCCCGGTGAAGATCACCACCGATGAGCAGTGCGACGTCGTTGCTGTAGAACTCCATGATCTCACCAACCCGATCGAGCGTCATGCCTCCCCCCGGCGCCGGAAGTGCGCGGGGGATGCCGTTCAGAGGTTCACCAAGCCGGTCGCTGACTTCACGACACTCGGTCTCGCTGAAGCTGAAGCGACCCCCGTAGCTGGGAAACACGGATAGATCGGCCCCCGCGAGCCGCATCAGCGTTCCGTACAGCAGGCCATGGGCGATTCCATTGGTTGGAGACGCTGAATACGAGCCGAGGAAAGCGGGGTGCGCCATGATCGGGACGGCCACATCGTCTCGTGCCGCCAACACTCGCATATGATCGAAGCTCGTAATCCCCGGCAGCACCAGGAGGCCGCCTGCGCCAGCTTCGATGGCTACACGAATCCGTTCCTCGAGCAGATTGTAGGGAGCGTTGACGCTCGGCATGTATATGGCATTGAGACCGGTCTGTTCGTTCGCTGTGGCAACGGCGTCGGCGCAGCGGGCCACTCGTTCCGAGAACTGGGCGAAAGGCTGATTCGCCAGGCTGTGATCGTCCTTGATCATGTCGATGCCGCCGAGGGCAAGATCGTGGGCCATGAGCGCCAACCGCTTTGAGGAGAGTCCCATCGGTTTGAGTGCGGTCGCTAGCAGTGGACGATCCGCTGCATCGAACATCTGCCTTAGCCCGGCAACCCCGAATCGTGGACCGGTGAACCGGTCGAGCAGTGATGGCGGGAGCATGACACCGATGAGACGGATTCCAGGCAATAGAGCGCTATTCCCCCACAGCACATTGAGCAGTTGAGGCAACTCGAAACCGGTTGTCTCGACCGAGTACGAGATAACGGCCCGGGCTCGTTCGGAGCCAGTCTGCTCCAACGAATCGATCCGGCCGATGATCTCGCGCTGGATATCATCGTCAGGTACTAGATCGGCTGGGAACTCGATCGTCTGCTCGACGCGAAGGGCGTTCGCTCGTTGTTCAGCCTCAGCCCAGTCACCGATGAACTCGTAGACGGCCTCAATCCGGTCGCCGGTAAGCGACAGCGTGGTCGGCTCGATCACTAGAGCGCCTCTGCTTTCGCCAGGCTGTGAACCTCCTCGATTCGGACAGCCTCAAGGTCTGCTTCGGTCACACCCGTCGAACGGCCCAACAGCTCCTCGATGCCCTTCACCAAGGCGGGAGCGTCGAGCCCATACTCCTTCATGAGGTAGGCCTTGCTGGCGCCGTGGGCGTAGGTGTCTCGCAGCCCGAGGCGGAGTAGCCGCTTACCGGTGCCGGCTTCCGCCATCTTCTCCGCAACGGCAGAACCGAGTCCGCCGATGATCGTGTGGTTCTCGAGCGTGACCACGCCGTGGCGGGAGCGTTCGATCGACTCGAGGATCAGCGGATCGTCCAGCGGTTTGTGCGTCGACACGTGGAGGTGCCGCACGCCGATTCCGGCGGCGGCCAACGGTTTCGACGCTCGCATCGCCTCTTCGGTGGTGATACCGGCTGTGATGACCACGAGGTCGTCGCCGTCGCTCAGCATGCGCACCTTGTCGAGACGCATCGGCTCGTCCCTGGGGAAGAGGCGGGGGACCTCGCCGCGCAGCATCCGGATGTAGACGGGTCCGTCGACGCCGTGGGCGACGTCGAGAACGGATTCGACCTCGGTGGCGTCACCGGTTTCGACGATCGTCATGTTCGGCGTCGCCCGCATGATCGACACGTCCTCGATCGCCTGATGCGTGACACCTCCCGGTGTGGTGATGCCGGGGAGGAACGCCACGAACTTGACGTTCAGGTTCGGATAGGCGATCGACATAGCCAATTGGTCGTACGGGCGCCGGTAGATGAACACGGCGAACGTGTGGATGTAGGGGACGTACCCCTCCCGTGCGAGACCCGAAGCGAACCCCATCATGTTCTGCTCGGCCATGGACATGCCGAAAAACCGGTCCGGGTACGTGTCCCGCCACTTGCCGACCTCACTCGAATTCGTGAGGTCGGCGGTGAGGACGACGACCTCCGGCTTGTCCTTCGCCCATGCGATGAAGTTCTCGACGTGGGGGCGTTTGACGATCTCCATGTCAGTTCACCATCTCCTCATAGACCGCTCGATACCGCTCGCGTTCGTCCTCCGACGTGAATCGCAGATAGTGCAACAAGGGCGCCCGCTCCTCGAAGATCGGCAACCCCCGCACGGGGTCGGTGAGCGCCATGACGAAGTGCGGTTTCCCCGGCTCCATCGACATCGCCGCATCGAGGGCGTCCAGGTCGTGTCCGTCGACCTCGACGGCGCTCGCTCCGAACGCCCGGATCCGGCCGGTGAGCGGATCGACGTAGTTCTCGGCATCCATGCATCCGTCGCACTGCTGGCCGTTGACGTCGACGATGACCTTCAGATTGTCGAGGTCGAACTTCGCCGCCT
>CAYLIR010000249.1:0-3268 GCA_964383515.1 uncultured Acidimicrobiaceae bacterium | reverse complement strand
GCACTGGAGGCGACATGACGGTCGAGGCAGTTCCTCACACATCGACAAGCGACAGGCTCGACATCATCCGCAATGCCCGCAGCGTTGCCCTCGTAGGCGTCTCAGCGAACCCGATACGGTCATCGAACTTCGTTGCCGCGTACCTCGTGCGCACTCCCCTGCGAATCTATCCAGTGAACCCGGCCTATGAGGAGATACTCGGCCTCAAGTCGTACGCGTCGCTACGGGACCTTCCCGAGGTACCAGACATCGTTGCCGTGTTCCGAAGGCTCGAAGCGATAGCGGGCGTCGTCGACGACGCGATCGAGGTCGGGGCCAAGGTCGTGTGGCTCCAGCTTGGCCTACGACACAGGGAGGCCGCACGCCGTGCTATCGACGCAGGGCTCCAGGTTGTCCAGGACCGCTGTCTGAAGATCGAGCACGCGCGCTGGCACGGCGGCCTCCACCTCGGAGGATTCGATACCGGCGTCATCTCATCGAAACGGCACCGGCCACTATGACACCTCGAAGCGTCGGAGAAACACAGACACAGTTCTTCACCTTCGGGAGCGAGGAAGACCCGTTCCCGCTCAAGTCGGGTGCGTCACTTCCCGAGGTGACGCTCGCGTACGAAACGTACGGGAGCCTGACACCTGCCAGGGACAACGCAGTACTCGTGTTCCATGCGCTCACGGGGAGCCAGCACGCTGCAGGCTTCTCTCCGTCGGTTCCCGGGATAGGAGAACGCTGGACCGAGGAGTGCCAGTCGGGATGGTGGGATGGCTTCATCGGGCCAGGCAAAGCCATCGATACGAACCGCTTCTTCGTCATCACAGCGAACTACCTTGGCGGCTGCTACGGCTCGACGGGGCCATCGTCCATCGACCCGCGTACAGGCGAACGGTACGGATCGACCTTCCCGAAGATCGGTTTCAGCGACATAGTCGACGCGAACATCCGCCTGCTCGATCATCTCGGCATCCTGCGGCTCCATGCCGTCGTCGGCGCTTCGACGGGCGGGATCCTGTGCCTGTCCCTCGCAACGAGATACCCCGAGATGGTCGACATCGTGATACCGATCGCGTCGGGCGCACGACTGACGAGCCTCCAGACGCTCCACAACTTCGAGCAGATCGCTGCGATCCAATCCGATCCTGCATACGCAGGCGGCGACTACTACGGGCACAGAGCACAGCCGGATACCGGGCTTGCCCTCGCTCGCATGATCGGGCACAAGACGTTCATCTCCCTCGGGTTCCTTCAGGAACGCGCGAACAAGGGAGCACCCGTAGGCGACGGTCCTGGTACCTATCGCATAGAGAATCCAATCGAGTCCTACATCTGGCACCAGGGGCGCAAGTTCGTTGGGCGGTTCGATGCGAACAGCTACCTGGTCAACATGCATGCGTGGCAGACGTTCGACCTCGCAGCCGAAGCTGGCGTCGACAGCCTCACCGCGCTGTTCGAACGATCCAAGGATCATCACTACATGGTGTTCTCCATCGATAGCGATGTGTGCTTCTACCCAGAGGAACAGGAGGAACTCTCCCGCTATCTCAAGGCGGCGGGGGTCCGCCACAGGCACATCACGGTCCACTCAGAGAAGGGTCACGACTCCTTCCTCCTCGAACCCCGCCTCTACGCGCCGCATCTCACCGATACGCTCACGAACCCGTGGCATGACTGACGGCGAGAACCGAGGAGCCGCTACGCGTCCGCGTCCTGGATTCCCGGGCCGGTGAACTGGGATTGGTACAGATCGAAGTACGAGCCACCGGCATCGAGAAGCTCGTCGTGGCTGCCCTGTTCGACGATCTGGCCATCTTCCATCACCAAGATCAGATCGGCGTCGCGGATCGTAGACAACCTGTGCGCGATGACGAAACTCGTTCGATCCGTGCGCAGTGCCGACATCGCATGCTGCACCAGCACCTCCGTTCGCGTATCCACCGAACTCGTGGCCTCGTCGAGGATCAGCAATGCCGGATCGGCGAGGAACGCCCGTGCGATCGTGATCAGCTGCTTCTCCCCTGCGCTGATCCTGCCACCCTCGTTGTCCACGATCGACGCATAGCCATCGGGAAGCGCACCCACGAAACGATCGACGTATGTGGCCCTGGCGGCCGAAAGGATCTCCTCTTCGGTTGCATCGAGACGCCCGTATGCGATGTTGTCCCGGATCGTCCCTTCGAAGAGCCAAGTGTCTTGGAGCACCATGCCCGTCTTGGCCCGCAGCTCCCTGCGTGGCATCGTCGCGATGTCGATGCCGTCGATCGTGATGCGGCCCGAGTCGAGGTCGTAGAAACGCATGATCAGGTTCACGAGCGTGGTCTTCCCCGCACCCGTCGGACCGACGATCGCAACCGTCTCCCCCGGATCCACGTGAAAGCTCACATGCTCGATCAGCGGGGTATCTTCGACATAGCGGAATGAGACATCCTCGAACGCGACCCGGCCGTGTGTGACGGTTGGCGCGATTCCCGGCTTCATGTCTGCTGGCTCGTCCGGAGCGTCGAGGAACTCGAACACGCGCTCGATGGAGGCAACGCCTGACTGCAACAGGTTCGCCATGGAAGCGATCTGCTGGATGGGGCGGGTGAACTGGCGTGAGTACTGGATGAATGCTTGAACGTCGCCGAGGCTGAGTGTGCCACTCGCTACGCGGAGACCGCCGACAACGGCGATGATGACGTAGTTCAGGTTCCCGATGAGGAGCGCCATGGGCATGATCAGCCCCGAGAGGAACTGGGCACCGAAGCTGGCCCTGTACAGCTCCTCGTTCTCGATCTCGAACGTCTCTTGGACCTCGCTCTGCCTTCCAAAGACCTTGACGAGAGCATGTCCGGTGAACGCTTCCTCGACCTGCGCGTTGAGATTCCCCGTGCGCCTCCATTGGGCGATGAACTTGCTCTGAGATCGCTTCATCACGACGACAGCCACAAGGACCGTCAGGGGGATCGTCACGAGAGCGATCAGTGCCAGGCTCCATGAGATGGAGATCATCATCGCGAACACGAACACGACCGTCAGCAACGAGTTGAGAAGCTGGCTCATCGTCTGCTGAAGACTCTGAGAGACGTTGTCGATATCGTTGGTGACCCGCGACAAGAGCTCACCGCGGGGCACACCGTCGAAGTACCGCAGAGGGAGCGCGTTGATCTTGTCCTCGACGTCTGAACGCAACCTGAACATCGTGTTCTGTACGACGTCGTTGATCAGGTACCCCTGCAGGTACTGGAACAATGCAGACCCGACCTACAACCCGCCCGCGACCAACACCACGTTGCGC
>CAYLIR010000248.1:0-3269 GCA_964383515.1 uncultured Acidimicrobiaceae bacterium | reverse complement strand
CAGACAACAACGCAGACGTCACATACCGATCAGCACCAGCAACCCGCTCGATGGGTGAGGTAGCCTCGGCCAACGCCGCGGCCGAACCAGCGTTGAGCCTGCCTCCGGTGACCGTCAATCCAGCAAGTGAGGGGAGCGGATCCACCGAGTCCATGAGTATGCGCTTCACCTCGGTTGGTGTGGCGTTGGGGATGATAGAGAGAACCAATGCTGCAGCACCGGCGACCATCGGGGCGGAAAAGGACGTTCCCGACCCCGTCGTCCAGCTGCCGTTGAGGGTGGCGAGCACCATGTCCTTTCCCGGGGCTGCAAGGTCGACGCTCGTAGCACCGTAGTTAGACCCCTTCTCACCCGGGTAGACAGCAAGGGCGTCGAAGCGGTCGGTGGCCCCGACGGCGATGAGGTTCGGTGTCGCAAGGTTTGCCGGGTACATGGGTGTGGCATCGTTGTCGGTTGCGTCATTCCCGGCAGCGGCGACGACGAGAACGCCTGCGTCGTTTGCACCGCTGATCGCGTCTGCGAGCGCTGCGCTCGGTGTGTCCTCCCCGAGTGAGATGTTGAGGATGTCGGCGCCGTTGGCCACCGCATAGTCGATGCCGGCGACGATATCGGCGATGGGGCATTGGAGATAGCAGACCCGAACCGGCATGATCGTGGTCCGCGGAGCGATCCCTGCGATGCCAGCGTCGTTCCTCGTGGCGGCCGCGGCGCTGGCAACGCTCGTCCCGTGGTAGGTCACATCCTCAGGCGTGGCATCGTCGTCGTAGAAGTCCCAGCCGTGGACGTCGTCGATGTACCCGTTGCCGTCGTCGTCGATGCCGTTGCCAGCGATCTCGTTCGGGTTCTCCCACATCCTGTCCACCAGGTCGGGGTGGTTCAGGTCGATACCGGTGTCGATGACAGCGATCACGACGCCAGGGTCGCCTTGGGTGACCGCCCACGCCGCTGGAGCGTCGACATCAGCATCGACGACGCCGCCGGACTGGCCTGTGTTGTTGAGGGCCCACTGATCCGGGTACAGAGGATCTGCGAGCAGGTCGTAGAGGATGTTCGGCTCGGCATCGCCGCCGAGGGCAGCGACCTTGGCCTGAACCCCGGGATCGTCGGGGTCCCCTTCGACGAGTACCCATCCGAAGCCGAGGTCGGTTGCCTCATCATGCAGCTTGGGTGATGCAGAACGTGTCTGGGGACGGTCCGCTCGCATCGTGGCTGGGGCCACCTTCACGAGGACGCCGGGTGCAGATACCGGATCGGCTTGTTGGGCGTTGCCCGGAGCGGGGGAGCTCGCCATGGCAACGATCGCGGCGAAGGCGGCTCCAACGGACACCCAGCGATGGCGGGAACGAAGTCGATGCATGGCGCGATGCTATCGAGAACGCTGGTTTCCAGCGCTATCGCGTTGTGCGCGGATACGACGCGGCCGTTTCCTTCCGCCGGTGAGCCATCGATAGAGCACCGTACCCATCCCGATGGCAACAGCCCCGTAGGTGGCAGATCCGGCGATGATGGCGATGACTGCAGTGATACCGGCTGGCCAGGGAAACTGGTTGGTGATGAGCCAGCTGATCCCACCAGCGGCGAACGCCGCAGGAACCGCGAGCGGTATGGCACGACCAGCACCATCGACGACGCTCGTGAAACCTGCCCGGGCATCCGGCGGCCAGTACCAGATGGCCAGGAGCACCGACGTGTAGAGCCCGAGTGTTGCGACCGATGCGATCGCAACACCTCGGAACCCGATCGTGTTGACTGCGACGAAGTAGGTCGGTACGGCAAGGAGCGTGATCGCCGTGCCGACGACGACAGGGGTCCACATCTCGCGTTTGGCATAGAACGCCCGTGTGATGATCTGGAGCACACCCCACACCGGGATGCCGAAGGCGTACATGAACAGTGCGGCTGCAACGGAGCCGGTTTCCGCGGACGTGAAGGCTCCTCGCTCGAAGAGGACCCGCACGGCAGGAACCGTCATGGCGCCCAAGGCGCCTGCTGCTCCGATCGAGAGGATCACCACCGTCCGCAACGCCTTGTTCACGGTGGCGAGCATCTCTGCCCGTCTCCCCTCTGCGAACAGGCGCGCCAGTGTTGGATACGCGGCGACGGCAGCAGCTTGGGCGATGACGCCTATGGGAACGAACATGACTCTGCGTGCGTACTGGAGGGTGGTCTGGGCTCCGGTCCCTGCCATCTCCCCGAACACTGACATGAACAGCTCGTCGAGGGCCACGATGGATTGGCCGAGCATCAACGGCAGGGCGATCGCCATGTAGGTGAGGATCGCAGGGTCCTTCCACGATGCTCGGATGTCGAACCGCATGCCGACCCGGTGCGCTCCCCACACCTGGAGAGCGAAATTCCCGATGAACGCCCCGATGAGGGCGCCCCAGATGAACCCTGCAGGGTCGGGCTCACCAGTGAACAACGCGTAGGTGACGCCACCGATGATGATCCCGAGGTTGTATGCGATCGGGGCAAGCGTCGGGATCGTGAAGACGCCCTTGGCGTATTGGACGGCAGCGAACATCGCGCCGACCACGAACGCGAACTGGGCGGGGAGGACGATACGTGTGAGTGTGATCGTCGATGTCACCTGTTCGGGGGTGAAGCTCGGGTAGAGCCACTTGATGAGCGTTGGTGCAGCGATCCACGCCACAGCTATGAGTGCCAGCGTGCCCGTTGAGAGCCACTTGAGGATCGAGGAGAAGGCCTCCCATCCGCCCTCCTCGTCTTCGTCGGCGAGGTACTTCGAGAAGATGGGGATGAAGGTGATGGTCAAGAACCCGCCAGCGAGTAGGTAGTTGGCGAAGTCCGGTATCCGGAACGCAGCGACGTAGATGTCCGTGACTCCGTCCGCGCCGAGCATCGCAGCGAAGATCATGTCGCGGATGATCCCGAGCACTCTGGATGCCAGGATGCCCGCCGCGACGATCATGGCAGCCCCACCCATGCCACCGCGAGTGAGCTTGGCGAACAACGACTTCATGGCGCAACGGTACCGCTCGATGCGGTCACAGCTCTGTCATGCTCACGCGAGGTCGCGGTGGCGCAAGAGGAGCGCCGCGATCCCGACAGCGACGGCGAACACGACGACGGCGCTCGCGATCGGAACAGTGAGAGAAGGTGCAAGTGAGCTGTTGAGATTGGTGAGGTCGTAGATGCGTGCGGGTACGTCGTGTGCGAGCGCGGCGAAGGCTGAGAACCCGATGCGCCACGGTGAGATCGTTGCGAGCGATGTCAACGCCGAGATGACTCCTCCCTCGAATACGAAC
>CAYLIR010000247.1:0-3293 GCA_964383515.1 uncultured Acidimicrobiaceae bacterium | reverse complement strand
CAGCAGCACGCCAAGCAGCGTCACACCATACTGGATGCCGATGACCTTGTGGTCGACACTGAACGCGAAGTAGCGGCGCCAACCCTGGTCCTTGGAGACCTCGACCGACTTGCCTGCCCACTGCCTACCGAAGGCTTCGATGCCACCGATCCCTGCGAGCCAACCGGTGAGTGCGAGGATGTAGCCGAACACGACAGCGACCTCGTCCGTGGGGCCTCCGCCGCGAATGGCGATGGTGAGCCCTACACCGAGCGCGTAGCCGATCGCACCGAGGGCGAATGCGCGTACGACGTATTTCATGGTCGGTCTCCGAGCTCTGCGCTTCTATCCATCGTCTGTCACCGTTTCTGTTGCCGCTTCCGTATCGGCCTCAGCATCGCCGGCACCGGTTGCAGTTCCGGCGCTGTCAGCGAGCGTCCCAATGTACTCGTTCCACTCGGCTTCGGACACGACCCGTATCGGCAGAGACATGTTCGCGTGGCCGGCTCCACAGAGTTCAGCGCATTGGACACGTAGGTTCACATCATCGTCGAAGGTGCCTTCCTCCTCAGCCGTTGCATACGCCGAGGTGGCGATGCCGGGGAGCGCATCGATCTTGATGCGGAACGCTGGGATCCAGAAAGAGTGGAGCACGTCCTTGGAGACCACGTCGTAGCGGACACGCACATCAGCGGGGATAACGAGTTCGTCGAGGGCGGTGGCGCCGTTCGGGTAGGTGACCTCCCAGAAGAACTGCTGCCCCTGGAGGCTGATGACGTAGTCCGACCTCGGCTCGCCGCGGATCTCGGCAAGGCCGATGAATCCCGGATTGATCACAACGTAGATAGCAAGGGCGGAGGTGACGATCAGCCAGGTCGTGACGACGATCGTGTTCGTGCGGGTCGGGGCGGCATCGGGACGATGAGCGCCTCCCTGAGATCGCCACCCGATGACCGACCACGTCATGACGGCGAGCACGAGTGCGAACACCGGCGCTGCGAGGTACTGCAGGAGCAGCATCGCTTCGTCGACGACCGCTGCCTCCCGTGCCCATTCTTTCGGGAACCAGCTGAAACGCGCGGTCACCGCAACGATCAGCACGGTGTATGCCAGCCACAAGACAACGGCTGGTATCCACGATCTGCGCACGAAGCCTCCTCCGGCCTGTTCTCGGTCCTCTTGCGAAAGAGGGATAGCGCCGAGTCGCCAGCATGCCGCATCGCGTCGATGCATCATGCTGAAACAGGCCTGTCCCTCCCGTCTGGCGGCATCCTAGCCACACGCTGCTCTATGCGGTACCTCTCATTGCAGCTTTCTTGTGCGTCATTGCAGCTTCTTGTGTGCGCACGGCTTCTGTGGGCTGTCGACGGATAGAGCGTGCTACGACCGCATGGCCGATGACATGCCGGGGCGAACCGCCCGAGACAAGGCGCTGGTGGTCGCCTGGATGGTCCCACGATCGCAGATCGGAATGTCGTGCTCGCGTCTGTTTGCAACGTTGATGGCATCCGGCCGTGTTCCGTCTTGGACAAGGAGAGCCCATGAACCGAACAACCATCGACGATATCCTCGCCCAAGCACGTTCCCGATTCACACGCGTGCAGCCAGCCGAAGCGTACGCGGAGATGCACCGAGGTGCCATCGTCATCGACCTGCGGTGCCCGAGCGACCGTGCCCGTACCGGCGCACCGCCAGAATCGATATCGGTCCCACGTACTGTGCTCGAGTGGCGTGTCGACCCTGACTCGGAGTGGCGGGACAAGCGGCTCACCGACCTCAAGGCCCGACTGATCCTTGTCTGCAATGACGGCTACCAGTCGAGCCTCGCCGTATCGTCTCTCATGGATCTCGGCTTCACCCGCGTCACCGACGTCGAAGGCGGGGTGCATGCCTGGGCCCACGCTGGCGTGCCGCTCTCCCCCGCCTGATCAGCCAATCCCTACAAGGTCACACGTCGCCGTGAAGCGCCTTCGGCCCAATGAGCGGCATCGGCCCGTTCGCTACTGGGACACGCCCATTGTGGTGAGCCACTCGGCCACTACGGTCTCGGGGTCCTCACCGTCGATGCCGACACGCTTGTTCAGCGAGATCAGTTCCTCGGATGTGAGCTTCGACGACACGTTGTTGAGCGTGTCTGACAGACCACTGCCGTAGGCGTCGAGTATCTCGGTACGGATGACAGGAACCAGGTTCTCGGCAGGCTGTAGCCCGAGGTCGTCTTCGAGGAGCACGAAGTCCTTTGCAAGGATCGCACCATCGCTCGTGAACAGCAGCCCGACTTGGATCTCGTCGCCTTCGAGCGCAGCGACCGTGATCGGGCCTCCAGCGTCGAGCGGACGGAACTCCTTGAAGCTCAAGCCGTAGAGGCTCTCGAGCCCCTTGAGGCAGAACTCGCGTTCTGGGCATTCAGGTGGTCCGCCGAGAATGAGCGTGCCGTTGTGCGCAGCCAGGTCAGACACCTTCGCCAGGCCAAGTTCTTCTGCGGTGGCGCGCGTCACTGCGAACCCGTTCTTGTCCTGGGCGGGGGCGTAGGCGAGCACCGAGAGCCCCCTGTCGGCGAACGCCGATTGCAGCTCCCCATACGTTGCCGCCTCATCCGATGACGCCGTGCCACCCAGATACGTCAACGCTGACCCGATGTACTCGGGAACCAGGTCGAGATCGCCAGATTCGAGAGCAGGTTCGTATATCTCCCGGGATCCAACATTCAGTTTGCGTTCAACCGTGAAACCGTCTGCTTCGAGCGCCTGAGCGTAGATCTCGGCAACGAGGGCGCTCTCGCTGAAGTTCGCCGATCCGATCGTGATCGGCGGTCTGTCAACCGTTGGCGTGCCACTCGTTGCACCGTCGCCACCCGATCCGCACGCAGACGCGATGAGAGCGAACGCGACGATGATCGCCCCGGCGACAGTTCTGCGGTGTAGTTTCCGCATGGGTCTCCTCCCTTTTCCGTGTGCAACCGTCTGGCTGCACACGGTGAACCTAACGGGCGCAGGCTCCAATTCTGCCGCGATCAGCGGGGAGCGCTCCGGTCCAGGCCATGCTCGATGGTGGCACTGCATGCACAGCTAGGTGATGACCATCTCGACATCCGCTTCCTGAGATCGAAGGGTTGCAGGCACGATGCGACGCTCGACGACGCCGAGCACAACCTCCGTGGCGATGGCAAGGCCTGCCACGAGGATCGCCCCTGCGAACACGGTCACGTTGTCCTGGACGGCGAAGCCGGCCCCGATGTACCGTCCAAGGCCTCCCCCGCCGACGCGGGCCCCGAGCGTCGCGGGGGCAACAACCGGACAGCGGCGCCGCGCACC
>CAYLIR010000246.1:0-3312 GCA_964383515.1 uncultured Acidimicrobiaceae bacterium | reverse complement strand
TGCTGGTCGTAGCCATGATCGCTTCAGTGCTCGTCGGTACCGCGCTCGCTGTGGACCTCGGTGAGCCTGTCGACTACGACTTGACGTTCCCTGTCGATGGCCCGCACTACTTCTCTGACACGTTCTGGGCAGGCCGGTCCCATGGTTTCCACGAAGGCCAGGACATACTCGCTGACAAGATGGTTCCCGTCGTTGCAGCTGCAGACGGCGTTGTCAGGCTCATCAACTGGACGTCCGACGCATCGATGAACCCCGACAGGTGCTGTGCCCTCGTACTTCGTCACGACGATGGATGGGAGAGCTGGTACATCCACCTGAACAACGACACCGAGGGAACGGACGACGGAGCCGGCTGGGGCATCGCTGACGGCATCGTCCCGGGGACACGGGTTACAGCAGGCCAGCACATCGGTTGGGTTGGCGACAGCGGCAACGCAGAGAACGTGGCCCCACAACTCCACTACGAGCTGCGCGACCCGTCGGGCACGATCGTGAATCCGTACCGATCCCTTGTTGCCGCCGGTGGAAACGATGTGGGCTCGGGTGATCGGGATCCGCTTGTGGGCGGTGCGCGCCTCCTTGCTCTGGGCGTTGCTGGATATGACGTGCGGGTGCTCCAGCAAACATTGACGAAGCTCGGATACCCGGTCGGCACGATCGACGGTCGGTTCGGGCCTCAGACCGAGGCGGCAGTCAAGTCGTTCCAAAGCGCGTTCGGCATCGTCCCCGATGGCAGGGTGGGGAGGACGACGAAGACGGCGATATCAGGGTCGTCGTTCAACGATTCGACAGGCACGGTCCTTTCCGTAGGCTCGCGCGGCGATGCCGTCACTGAACTCCAGAGGCTGCTCGCGCAGAAGGGCTACGACCCTGGCCCGATCGATGGCGTGTTCGGTTCAGCCACGCTCGCCGCGGTCATCTCGTTCCAGAAAGCTGAGCAGCTATGGGTCGACGGACTCGTCGGTCATACGACCCTCGAGGCGCTCGCCGATGCTGATCCCGTAGCCGACAGCGGTGACAGCCCGGCGGGTGGCGACCAGAGCAACGTGACAGCCACGCTGTCGCTCGGCTCCCGAGGGTCTGCTGTCAAGGCACTCCAGAAGGCCCTGACGGACCAGGGCTACCAACCAGGCCCAGCCGATGGGATATTTGGAGCGAAGACCCGGGCTGCCGTCAAGGCGTTCCAGAGCGACCACGGACTGGTGGTCGACGGTGTCGTTGGCACGGCCACCATGGGTGTTCTCGGCGATCCATCGACATCACCGGTAGATCCGCCCTCGGACGACGCGCCAGCACAATCCGTGGGCACGATACTATCCCTGGGTTCTCGCGGTCCCCATGTCGTGGACCTTCAACGCCGTCTCGACGATCTTGGGTACAACGTTGGCCAGGCGGACGGCATTTTCGGCACGTTGACGCGTGCATCCGTGATCGCCTATCAGAAGGATGAGGGTCTGGCACCCGACGGGAAGGTCGGCCCTCAGACCAAGAAAGCGCTCGGGATCACCTGACGAGGGAAACGGTTGCGGCCGGAGGCGGCCAGGGTGAGACCGCAGCCGATCGTGTCATCTCTTCTTCGCCCGTTTTCGTTCTGAATCGGTGAGGAGCCGCTTGCGGACGCGGATGGACTCCGGTGTGATCTCGACGAGTTCGTCGTCCGCGATCCACTCGATGGCGACTTCGAGGCTGAGGTCGCGTGGCGGCTTCAGCTTGATGGCATCATCGGTGGAATGGGTCCGTATGTTCGTGAGCTGCTTGCCCTTCGTCGGGTTGACGGTCATCGTTTCGGGTCGCGATGCCTCGCCGACGATCATGCCTTCGTAGACGGTGACGCCGGGGCCGATGAACAGCTCGCCTCGCTTCTGAAGATTGTCGAGTGCGAAGCCGGTGGATTGGCCCCTACGGTCTGCGACCATTGCACCGCCTTGGCGATGCGGCAACTCACCCACCCACGGGATCCACCCGTCGTTGCGTTGATGGATCATCGATGTTCCCCGTGTGATCGTAAGGAGCAGGGAGCGCAGACCGAGCAGTCCGCGTGAAGGTGCAGTGAACGTGACGATCGTTCGGCCTGTCTCACCAGGCCGCAGTTCGGTGATGCGGCCCTTCCTCGGCGAAACGACTTGGGTGACAGCGCCAACATACTCATCGGGTACGTCTACGGTCACCCGCTCGACGGGTTCGTGTTTCACACCATCGATCTCCTTGACGATCACCTCGGGTCTCGACACCTGGAGTTCGAAGCCTTCCCGCCGCATCGATTCGATGAGGACGCTGAGCTGGAGTTCCCCACGGCCGGCAACCTCGATGACTTCCGGGCTCGACGTGTCACCGATGCGGATCGATACATTGCCGAGAACTTCCTTTGCCAGACGCTCGCGGATCTGGCGGGAAGTAACGAACTTGCCCTCTGTTCCAGCGAGTGGAGATGTGTTGACTCCGAAGGTCATCTTCAGCACGGGTTCGTCCACGGAGAGGCGTTGTAGGGGCTCAACGACGTCAGCGTCTGAGAACGTATCGCCGATGGACACCTCGGGGAACCCGGCGACGACGAACAGGTCACCTGCGATCCGTTCATCAACTTCGTCCCTGCCGAGGTGGGAGAATCCCATGAGGGTTCCGAGCTTGCGGGTGACAGGTGGTGCGTCGTCTCCTCGCAGCAACTTGACGGTTTCACCGGAGCGCATCGTGCCGCGCACGACCCTGCCCATTGCGAGACGACCGAGGTAGTCGGAGGCGTCGAGGTTCGTGACGAGTGCTTGGAGCGGCGCATCGGGATCTCCGACGGGTGCAGGGATCGTTTCGAGGATCGCATCGAGGACGGGAGCGAGCGTGCTCGAGGAGTCCGGCATGCCGATACCTTCGATAGCGATGCCTTCCCTGGCTATCGCGGAGATGATCGGAAATTCGATGTGGTGGTCTTCAGCATCGAGGTCGAAGAACAGTTCGTAGATCTCGTCGACGACCTCGGCGGTACGCGCATCGGATCGGTCGACCTTGTTCACGACCACAACAGCAGGGAGATGCTGTTCAAGCGCCTTGGACAGCACGTACCGGGTCTGGGGCATGGGGCCCTCTGCAGCGTCGACGAGGAGGAGCACGCCGTCGACGAGCATCAATGCACGTTCGACCTCGCCCCCGAAGTCAGCATGTCCCGGGGTGTCTACGAGGTTGACCTTGGTGCCCTTCCAGTCGATCGACGCTGCCTTTGCCAGGATCGTGATCCCTCGCTCGCGCTCCTGGTCGTTGGAGTCCATCACGCGTTCGACGGGCTCTTCGTGATCGTCGAACACCCCCGCGGCATGGAGCATG
>CAYLIR010000245.1:0-3374 GCA_964383515.1 uncultured Acidimicrobiaceae bacterium | reverse complement strand
GTGCTCGTCTACGGCGAATCGCTCTCACGGGCGAAACTCGTTGGGTTCATCGCCGTCTGGATCGCTCTCGGACTGTACTCGGCAGACAGCCTCCGCTCGAAACGGCCCGAGATCGGGCCGATGCCCCTCGACTAGCTCGTGGCCTGGTCGATGATCGCTTCTGCTGCATCGACAACCGCTGCGGCATCACCGGCAGCTGAAGCTGACTCTTCCTTGACATCGTCAACGGCGTTGCTTGCCTCAGCGATCTTGTCGTCGATCGCCGCACCGCTGTCGGCCATGTGGTTCTCGGCGTCCTCGTGCACCCCTTGCCCTCGACGGACACCAGCGATGACAGCATCTTGGATGCTTGCAAGTTGCTCATCGCCGACCTTCGTGCCGATCTTGGATGCCAGGTACTCTCTGATCTCTTCGTCGGACATCCCTGAGAGCTTCTGCTTGGAGATGGCAGACGCAACGACAGCAGCGACCGCGCTCGCCATGATGACGATGAGCAGCAACTTCATGAATTTCTTCATCAAACCTCCTTGTTGCATCCAACGGTAGCGAACAGCCAGTGTTGCGATCAGGTGGCCTCGGCCCCACCGCTAGCGAGCCAGCTAACGAATACAGCAGCGCCCCTTCCGTGGATCTTCCCTTGTTCGGTGTTCTGAAACTTCGCCAATGCGGCATCGAGATCAGCCCGAGTCCACGGACCGAACGATCCAAGAGAAGCCGTGAGCGCAGCGGCTGCCTCTTCCATCGTGAAGCGCCCCTCGGTGATCTCTCTTCCGACAACCAAACCCGCGAGCTTCTTGCCGTTCTCTTCGATCTGCGTCAAGCGGGCGATGTCGGCAAGGTCGCGGACCCCGCCCGCAGCGACCACGGGTTCGTCTACGATGGCGACGGCCATCTTCAGCGCATCGATGTTCGGCGGCTCAAGGAGCGCATCGCGGCGAACCTCGGAGATCATGAAACCCGCGGCGCCAGCCGAGGACAGAGTGATCAATGTCTCTTCGAGGTACTCGCCCGTCGATTCCGTCCATCCCTTGATCCAGATCTCAAGATCGGATGCAACGTCGAGCGATACGACGATCCTGAGCGGGTGTTTCCTGTTGAGATCCCAGAACAGCACCTGGTCGATCATGGCAAGCGTTCCGATGACGACGCGCCAGGCTCCCATGCCGAGCACTCGCGACACTTCCTTCTCAGAACGGATCCCCCCACCGACCTGTACGGGCACATCGACAGCCTTGATGATCTCACCGATGAGGTCCCGGTTCTTGTAGTCACCGAACGCTGCAGCATCGAGATCGACGATGTGCAGCCTATCTGCGCCTTTGGCGACCCAACCCTTCGCCCGATTGATCGGATCGTCATCGAGGGCGATCGCATCCAACACATCGCCGTGAGGCAGGCGGACAGCTCTGCCATCGAGTATGTTCACACGTGCATATAGCTCCATGCGACCAATGTACCGCTTTGGACACGATTGCGAAAGTCCGCGGGCGGCGACCCGTACGCGATCGCCGGCGCCTCCAGGTCGGGGAGCCGAGGAGAACCTGAAGGGGCCTACTGTTCTGTCTATGGATGCGATCGAAGCACGAGATGTCGAGTACCGATACGGGTCGAGTATCGCTGTGGCTCGGTCATCGTTCACCGTCCCTCAAGGGGCTATCACCGCGCTCATCGGCCCGAATGCCTCCGGGAAGTCGACGCTGCTCGCAGGAATCGCTGGGCTGCTCGAGCCGTACTCGGGAACGCTGATCGTGCATCAGGCACCGACCAGGAAACGGATAGCTTTCGTTCTCCAGACCACGAAGGTCAACGACGCCCTGCCCATCACCGTGCGAGAAGTCGTCACGATGGGGAGATATCCCTCGCTCTCACCCTTCGGAAGGCTCCAGGATCACGACAGAGATCTCATCGACGCAGCGATGGAGCGCATGTCCATCACCGACGTCTCCCACAAGCACCTGCGGGAGCTCTCTGGTGGGCAACGTCAGCGGGTCTTCGTTGCCCAGGGGCTTGCCCAGGATCACGACATGCTCCTCCTCGACGAGCCGTTGACCGGACTCGATCTGACTTCAGCCCAGGCGATCGACACGGTGATACACGAGGAGCAGGCGCTCGGGCGCACGATCGTGATGTCCACGCACGACCTCGCCGAAGCACACATGTCTGACCATGTGATCCTCATGAAGAACAGGGTCGTCGCGTCGGGGCCGCCCGAGAAGGTGCTCACTGCAGCGCTGCTGCGAGAAGCATATGGCGCAGCGTTCCTCCATGTCGACGGGGATCAGGTCTTTCTCGATGACCCTGCACACAACCCGGCGCCCGGTATGCACACACATCTCGACAGGCCGTCGCATCTGCGCCCATCCCACGACCAGTAGCGTCACCGTTGGCTGCGCGCGCGAACACGGGTCGACAAGCAGAACCTACGAAACCGGCCGCGGAAGCGGTCGGTGCTCGACCCTACCGATAGCGCCAGACGATGCGGCCCATTGTCGGGTCGTACGCCGAGACGTCGACCTCAACCTGATCACCAGGGATGATGCGGATCATGCGTCCCTTGCGCATCTTGCCCGAGGCGCGGGCAGTCACTTCGTGCCCTGTCTCGAGCTTGACGCGGAACGTCGCATTCGGGAGGGTCTCGATGACCACGCCCTTCGCCCTGAAATAGTCGTCCTTACCTGCGATGAGAGTCTCCAATCGATCCGGCGGCCCGGCATCGTCCCCTGCCGCCGATGTAACGGCTCCATCGTAACGGTCAAACCGACTTGACAGCACACCGTTTCCCATGCGTTCCTATGCGCAACCATCGACTGAACCACCCCTACCTTCCCAGGATGCGCAACAAGGTCATCTTCGCCGTCCTGGCCGCATCTGCAGGTTGGGGCCTTGCAGGCGTCGGAACGCGCGCCGCGTACAGCCTCGGGGCGACCACATCGACGCTGTTGTTCTTCCGAACGAGTATCGCTACGTTGGCGCTGGTCATTGCCGTGTTGGCCCTCGGCATCCGCCCAACGAAGCTCGCGTGGATCCATGGCTCGCTCATAGGCGTGTTCCGCATCGGGATCACACCGCTGCTGTTCATGCTGTCGCTCAACTACATCTCTGCAGGGGTCGAGGGCCTCATCATCACACTCATCCCCGCGATGACGGCGGTCCTTGCCGCTGTCTTCATATCCGAGCGGGTCGACCGCAACCAGATCATCGGACTGCTGATCGGCCTCGTGGGTACCACGCTGATCGCCGCGTCCGGTGAGAGTGGCCTCGGAGCTGAGGGGAACATCGTCGCAGGGTTCGGGCTCGCGCTTGCTGGCGTCGCTCTCGGGTCCACGACCGGCGTCATGCAACGCCACTACGCACCGCGCCATGACACGATGGAG
>CAYLIR010000244.1:0-3394 GCA_964383515.1 uncultured Acidimicrobiaceae bacterium | reverse complement strand
GCCCGGTCAACATCTGGGAATGTCGTGCTACTCAAGACAGAGATGTCCGCGGGGCACTTCGCTCGTTCCGGCCGCTACGACCTGTGGAAGGACGAAGCGCTGGTTCTCGCGTTCCTCCTCTCCCACATCCTCGGATAGCTCTTCGGCACAGGCTGGGCCGCTCCTCCTGGTGCCGGTGGTCGTCTACCGCTAGTCGAGTTCGGGGCGGTTCGCCGCCTGCAGCCGATCCACGATCACTTTCACGTCTTGTGCCCTGTCTCTGGATGCCACGAGGAGTGCGTCCCCGGTATCGATGACCACGACGTCGTCCATACCGATGACGGCGACGAGCCTCTCGCCTGCACGGATGTAGCTGTTGTTGACATCGACCAACTCGACGGGGCCGGTCGATACGTTCCCTTCGTCGTCCTTGTCTGCGATCGCCCACAGCGAGGACCATGATCCCACATCGCTCCATCCTGGATCTGTGGGAACGACCGCTGCGGTGTCGGTCTTCTCCATCACGGCATAGTCGATCGAATCGGGGCGGCATGCTCGGAACGCATCAGCATCGAGGGCGACCCGCGTGGCGGTCCTGATAGCAGCCGCATGGGCTCGCGCTGCGTTCTCCGCGATGTCGGGAGCATGGCGCTCCAACTCTTCGAGGTAGCGAGAAGCAAGGAACAGGTACATGCCGGAGTTCCACAGGTAGTCGCCAGAGGCGATGTAGGACGTGGCTGCTTCGGCATCGGGCTTCTCGACGAACGCAGACACTCGGGCAGTCGAGTGAGAGATCGGGTCACCTACGCGTATGTACCCATAGCCGGTTTCGACACGCGAAGGCGTGATCCCGAACGTCACGAGGTGCCCGTCGCGTCCGGCTTGTATGCCCTGTGCGATCGCTTCCGTGAACATGGCCTCATCTGCGATCGTGTGATCCGACGGCAGCACGATCATGAGTCGGTCGCCCTGGGACGCGAGTATCTCGTGGGCGGCGACAGCGACGGCAGGTGCCGTGTTCCTCCCCAACGGCTCGAGGATCAGCACAGGATCTGTCTCGACAAGATCGCGAAGGTCGTCTTCGATGGCATCCGCATGGTCTTCGTTGGCCACGATGAGTGGCTGTTCCACCGAAGGAATCGAGAGTATCCGTTCAAGCGTCGCCCTGATCAACGACCGGTCATCGACAAGGTCGAGAAGCTGCTTGGGTCGTGAGCGCCTCGATGCGGGCCACAGGCGTGTCCCCACCCCTCCGGACAGGATCACCGGCACGATTGGGTGTGGCTCGCTCATGTGGTGCTCCGCGCGAGTTCCGCCATTTGGCTCTCGCACTCAGGCGTTCCGAACACCGTCAGCACGTCCTGGACCCTGATCTGCGTGTCACCGTGGGGTACGAGCACGGCCGTCCCTCTCCTGATCGAGACGAGCACGATGTCGTTTGGCCAGGAGATCTCAGCGACGGTCTTGTTCGCTATCGGCGAGTCCTCAGTGACGACGATCTCGAAGAAGTCGGCGCCCGGCTGCATCCGGATCCGCTTCCGTTCCCGATAGAGCTCACGGCCCTTCGACAAGGACAGCGCCTTTTCGTACGCGTTGACGACCGAGACCCTGCGGAACATGCCGATGACCCGTCGGTTGCCGTCATCACTGATCACCGGGAGCCTCCCGACACCCATCGAGGCCATTCGGGCGAGAGCCATCGATACCGGCAGGTCCGGGGTGATCGTGATCGGATCCTTCGACATGGCGTCTTCCACGGTGACGGTCTTGCTCGGCCCACCTGCATTGACGATGTCCGAGAGGCTGAGTACGCCAACGAGCTGTCCCCTGTCGTTGACCACGACGGCGCCATGATGTGTGGTCCGGTCGAAGAACTCTGCCGCTTCGGCGAGCGTCTGCCACGGGTAGAGGACACCATCGATCTCGTGCATGACGGCACGCACGTCGATCGTGTCGAGAAGGTCGATGTCCTCGGTCTGTGGCAGACGGATTCCCTTCCTCTTCAGCTCAGCCGTGTACGCGGAGTCCGGGTTGAAGCGATCTCCGAGGAAGGTGGCAAGGGCGGCAGCAAGCATGAGGGGAAGCACGAGTTCGTAGTTGCCGGTCAGCTCGAAGACGAGGATGACAGCCGTAAGGGGTGCTTTCGCTGTGGTAGCGAGCGTCGCTGCCATGCCTACGACGACGAACGCACCGACCTTGAGCGAATCGGCGCCGAAGTACGTGTGGGCGAACAGAGCGAATGCACCACCAAGCGAACCGCCGATGACGAGGCTTGCCATGAACTCCCCTGCAGAGCCTCCTCCTTCGCGTGTCAGGACGGATGTGAGGATCTTCGCGAAACCGATCACCATGAGCGCCCACCACACGTAGGTCCCGGTGCCAGAGATGCGCAGGAGACCGGACAGGAAGCCGAGGCCGGTGCCGAGGGATTCGGGCCAAGCAACGCCGATGAGGGCGATGGATGCTCCATAGACGATGGGCCGAGCCCACTTGGGAACCTGTTGAGGAAGGTGGTGCCTTGCTGAGAAATCCTCGAACTTGAGATAGAGGATGCCGATGATGACGGCAAGGATCGCGAGTGCTGCATACCAGATGAGCTCGGTAGGCGAGCCGAGCTCATACGCAGGGGAGGTCAAGATGAGATCCTTGCCGATGAGGATGTTGGCCGTCACCGCAGCGCCCACGGATGCGATGACAACGGCATTGAGATGGCGGATCGCAAATGAACCCAGGATGACTTCCATCGCAAAGAGCATCCCGGCGATGGGAGCGTTGAAGGAGGCGCCGATCGCTGCGCCTGCGCCCGCGGCGACAAGGCTCTTGATGTGGTCATGGTCGAAGCCCGTCAATCGCGCAAGCTTCGAGCCGATCGACGCTCCGATATAGACGACGGGGCCCTCACGGCCGCCGGACCCGCCGGTACCGAGTGTGAGCGCTGTGGCGAAGATCTTCGGGATGATCTGTTTCGTCGGGAGATAGCCGCCGTGGAGTGACATGCCCGCCATCGTCGCTGACACGCCACCGCCTGAGATCCCGGGGCCGAACGCTTGGTCGAGAAGCCAGGATACGAACAGGCCGACAGGGATGAGGAGGAGAACCGCCCACCTCCCCCAGCCGGTCCAGTCGGCGAAGGTGATCGACCCGTCCTCGGTGAGCCTGATCAAGAAGGCGAGCGCGGAGGTGGCGGTACCCACGAGGATACCGAGCAACATCGAGGCGAGAAGGAATCCAGCGGTCCCCCGCGCCCCGACCTCTGTTTTCAGCTTCTGGAGGATCGAGCGCATGACCAAGAGGGTACTTTCCCCCTCGTGTGTAGTCAGTCCATGTGGATCGATGTTCGGCGCCGCGGATGCGGGTTCTCGAGATCGTCAGGAACAGATCGTGGGGCTAGTACGTTGTAGGCGTATGTTCAAGC
>CAYLIR010000243.1:0-3411 GCA_964383515.1 uncultured Acidimicrobiaceae bacterium | reverse complement strand
GCTAGGTGAAACAAGTGTACTCGTATTCCCATTGGTTACACACGGATTCCCTCCCGCCGCCTGCTCCGTGGCTTGGCTCGAGGGACTCTGTGCAACTCCCCCGGGGGCTGCGAATGGGAATGGGTGAAGACCGGCACCGTCGTTGTCGTGGAAAACAGTGTTGTTGTGCATCCTCCCGCCACCACAACGGACACCATCGGGATCACCATATGAACTGTCGCAACCCCTACCTTCCATCGCCGTGTACCCAACGATGCCACACCATCACGCTGCTGTCCACACGCCCCAGACACCCCATCCCGATTCTCAACCCCCACCGTCGCCGTGTCCCACACCGTCGTACGGAGACTCGAGCGCGGCTAGGGTCGAGCATGCCGACCAAGGAGCCTGATGACAGATGTGAGGATCGCCGTCCAGATCCACCCCCAGCATGCCGACTACAGCGACATACGCAGGGCAGCGGCCGAAGCCGAAGAGATCGGTGTCGATGTCCTGTACAACTGGGATCACTTCTTTCCGCTGTACGGCGGCGACCCCGATCCGAACGCTGGCAAGCACTTCGAGTGCTGGACGATGCTTGGCGCGTGGGCGGAAGCGACCGAGACGATCCGATTCGGAGCGCTCGTCACCTGCAACTCGTACCGCAACCCGAACCTCCTGGCTGACATGGCCCGGACGGTCGATGTCATCTCCGACGGACGGCTGATCCTCGGCATCGGATCTGGCTGGTTCGAGAAGGACTATCTCGAGTACGGCTACGAGTTCGGTACGGCGGTCGGCCGACTCAACGCACTCGACGCGGCGATGCCCATCATCAAGAACCGACTCGCGCAGCTCGACCCACCCCCCGTCGGCGACCTGCCCATCCTCATCGGTGGCGGAGGCGAGAAGGTGACCTTGCGCATCGTTGCACAGCATGCCGATATATGGCACGGGTTCGGGAGTGTCGAAACGTACACGCGCAAGTCGAGTGTGCTCGATGCGTGGTGTGCCAAGGTCGGCCGCGACCCATCATCGATCGAGCGGTCGGTGGGAGTGTCCCCCGACGCCATCGACCTTGGCGACGGATACAAGGCTGCCGGGGTGGACGAGATCACCATCGGCCTCAACGGCCCCGACTACGACATGGGCGCCGTCAAGGATTGGCTAGCGTGGAGAGACGCAGCGAACGCGTGACCATGCGTCAGCTCGTGTACCCGATCACCGACGGCGGCACCGCGACCGCCGGGCGAAGGCCGGGCGCAGGTTCAGGTGTTCCAGGAACCATTGCAACCGGGATCACTCCAGCCCATACGTCCAAGGCCAGGTCGGCCACATCGTCGACCGGCGGCCCCGAGCGCATCTTGGCTGAAGCGTCTGCTATCTCGATAGCGAGGAGTCTCGTCCCCCGATCCTCCCTCTCATTCGGCTGCCTCGCCTCCGGCCATCTGCCCGGCAGCACGTGTTCGGTGATCGCCTCGAACCCGAGCATCCGCTCTCGGGGGTCCGATACCAGCCTCGGTGTGCCGAACAGGACCACGGAGCGGTAGTTGAGCGAGTGGCTGAACGCCGATCGCGCTACCACGATTCCGTCGATGATGGCCGCCGAGATGCTCACCTGTTCACCCTCGGTCGCGCGCATCATCCGCGAGGCATGTGACCCATGGAGATAGAGCGTGCCACCGATCCTGCCGTGGATCGTCGGGATCACCACCGGACCGCTGTCTGTCGTGAACGCCATGTGGCAGATGAGCGCTTCATCGAGGATCGCGTAGATGAGATCGTCGTCATAGGACGCCCGCTCCGGTAGTCGTTTGACGGTTGAACGTTCCGATGGGCTTGGCATCACACGACGATACCACGCGCTCAGGAACGACCCCGTTGCCACACCTCGACCAGTTCGCGATAGCGATCGATACGTGCCACGAGATCGTCGTGGGTGCCCTCGGCAACGATGGCACCACTGTCGACGAGCACGACCCTGTCTGCATGCTCTGCCGAACGCAGCCTGTGTGCGATCACGATCGCCGTGCGGCCTGCAAACAGCACCCTGAGTGCACGTTCCACTCTGGCCTCGGTCTCGGGGTCAAGGTTCGACGTTGCCTCATCGAGCACGATGATGGCCGGATCAGCAAGGAACGCTCTGGCGAGAGCAACGAGTTGCCGTTCCCCTGCTGAGAACCGGGAACCGCGCTCGCGCACCTCGGTGTCGAGTCCGTCGGGAAGGCTCGCAACCCACCCATCGATGCCCATCGCTTCGAGTACCTCGTCGATCTCGGCATCGGTTGCCTGTGGCTTGGCGTAGACGAGGTTCTCGCGCAACGTGCCCGAGAACAGGAAGCCGTCTTGGGGGATCAGCGCCATCGATGCAACAAGCGAGGACCGTGTCACATCGCGCACGTCGACACCATCGACGCGCACAGTGCCGCTGTCCGGATCGTAGAAACGCATCACGAGCTTCGCTATGGTGGACTTGCCTGAGCCGGTCTCACCGACGATGGCTACCCGTTCACCGGCGTCCACGGCGATGTTCACGTTCTCGAGCACGGGAGTTCCCTCGATGTAGCTGAAGTCGACTCCCTCCAACTCGACCGACCCGGCAACAGGGTCGGCAAGGTCGAACGCACCGGGGCGCTCATCGACAGCGACCGGTTCGTCGATCAGTTCAAACAGCTTGGCAAGCGCTGCAAGAGCGGACTGCAGCAGGTTGTACACGTTCGAAAGGTTGATGATCGGTTGGAAGAACCAGTCGAGGTACAGGAGGAACGCGACAAGCGTCCCAAGTGTCATCGACCCGTCGATGACGCGGGACGCACCGATGGCGAGAGCTGCGACTATCGCGACAACACGCAGGAAGGCAACCACGGGGAAGTACCACGAGATCGCCCTCGCCGCTGCCATGTTCGCCTCGAAATGCCGTTCGTTCACCCTTCCGAACGAGGTCGCCTGGATGCGCTCCTGCGTGAATGCTTGCACGACGCGCACACCGCTGATCCCCTCTTGGAGGAAGGACAGCACACGGCCGATCCGCTCGCGTACCTGGTCGTACGCACGGCGTGCCTGGCGCTGGAACACGACGGTCACCCCTACGAGGACACCGACCACAGCGAACACGGCTACAGCCATGTGCCAATCGACGAGGACGAGGGCCACGCTGACGCCTGCAACCGTGAGCAGGTTGCTCAACGCCATGACCGCGCCGTCGGAAGCGAACTCCTGGAGCGATTCGATGTCTGAGGTCATCCGGGACACGAGCACGCCACTCTTGGAACGGGAGAAGAAGCCCATGTCGAGGCGCAGCAGCTTCGCGAACACCGCCTCACGCAGTTGCACCAGGTACCGCTCGCCCACGAACGCCACCGACCACTGCGATGCCATCGTGGCGAAGTACTGGACGACCAGCAACCCAACGTAGGTGGCGGCTGCCTTGAG
>CAYLIR010000242.1:0-3463 GCA_964383515.1 uncultured Acidimicrobiaceae bacterium | reverse complement strand
CACCGCCGCCGAGGCGATCATCTTGTTGCGGTCCCGGGCGAGCAGGCCGCGCGCGCCGTTCGGGAGTTCCTTCCCACAGCACAAGCCTCACTCGACATCGTCGCGAAGCCGTCCTCTACCCAGGGAGCCCTCGACACCGTGATCCCCGTGGTATCTGAGCTCACGAGCCACGCCTCGACCCTTGCGACCGTCGCAGCCGAACCGCTGCCGTCTGTCCTGCCGTTCGTGCCGTCTGGCCCTATCGACGATCTTGCGCCCCTCCGAGACCGCACCGCCATCCTTGCCACTGACGCGTCCGAGATCGCACGCCAGATAGGTGACGCCTATGTCTACCGAACATCCATCGACGACTTGTTGAACGTCGGGGACCTGCCGACATCGGCCGACACGGAGGAGATCAACGCGCTGTCGGTGATGCTCGCCTCGTCACTGGCTCAGAACGCTTCCCTCGTCTCGGAACTGCCGGCGAACACCGCCTTCGACTCGATCGCTGCGAAGGCTGCCGAAGCGGTAGGAGCGTATGCCCAGTGGCAGGAGGACTACCTCCGCGCCCTCGCCGAGGGCGACGCCGCAACCGCACAGTCGCTCGTGGCAGCTCTCACGACCAGCCACGACGACCTGATGACGGAGACAGCACAGGCACTCACGGCGTTCCGAGAGTCGGTCGACGGCCGGATCGTCTCTCTTTCACGCGAATTCGACGATCATCTCGCCCAACTCACTCAGTAGCCGGTTCGCTTGCCTCGAGCGTGGCTGCTTCCTTTTCGAAGTCCGCTGCCTTCTGGAACTCCTTGTAGACCGAGGCGAACCGCAGGTACGCGACTTCGTCGAGATCTCGCAAGCCTTCGAGGACAAGGCGTCCTATCTCATCGGCATGCATCGATCCCCGTGATGAGTACGCTGCCCGTTCGATGGTGGCCACAAGATCGTCCACCGCATCTTGGGCGACCGGCCTCCCAGCAAGCGTGATCTCGATCCCGAGCCGTACCTTCGACGCATCGAAGGGCTGCCGCCGACCGTCACGTTTCACCACCACGACGACTGCAGCACGCTCGAAGGTCGTGAATCGGTGCCCGCAACGCGGACATGACCTTCGCCGACGGATCGCCCGGCCTTCTTCGGTCTGGCGCGAGTCCACGACCCTCGTGTCGTTGGTTGTACACAGTGGGCAACGCATCCCGATAGCGTACCGGCGCTCGCGGGACTGTGACGCCGCCATGGACGGCGTCACTGCGATGTGACAATGGGTATCTCGATGACTTGACCCGCCATCAGCACGCCCGGAGTGAGCCCGTTCATCCGCTCGATAGTGGCGACGACACTGCGGCGGTCCTGCCCACGGGGGCCGAATTCTGCCGCGATGTCCCAGACGGTGTCACCCGGCTGTACCCGGTAGTCGAACGTCCCGGTGATCTCGCTTGCCGCGTTCCCTGCCGACGCAAGGAACAGCAACACGACAACGACCGTGATGGAGATGATGAGAAGCGCTCGTATCCGAACGCTGCTGATCGTTGCCATGTTGCTGCCTCCTCGTGTCGTCTCGGTGGTTCCCGTGGGAAGAACCACTTCCATGCCACCGACGGTATCGACCGGGTGTGACACGAAACGACGTCCGTGGGCGCAGACTCGTCGCGTCTCCCGACCGAACACCTGTTCGGCAGTGCCCTAACGGTATCGAACATATGTTCGTATGTCAAGTCGAACATATGTTTGGTCTGCCGGCGCATTCCTACTAGCATGGGACCAACGACGAGGAGCAGCGTGCCAGATCCATCCACCTTGACCGCCAGACAGCGAGAGATCCTCGAACTCATCAGCGCCACCGTTGCTGACAGGGGCTATCCCCCGTCCGTGCGAGAGATCGGCGAAGCGGTGGGGCTCAGCTCGCCATCCACCGTGCACAGCCATCTCTCATCGCTTGCCGCTGGGGGATTCATACGCAGAGACCCGTCCAAGCCGAGAGCCATCGAAGTGATCGCCCCCGATGGCGCCATCCCGATATCGCGCGCGGCAACGCGCGATGTGCCCCTCGTCGGACACATCGCAGCAGGCTCGCCGATACTCGCTGAAGAGGACATCGAGGAGATCTATCCCCTGCCGACGGAACTCGTCGGCCAAGAGCCCGTGTTCATGCTGCGCATCCGGGGAGATTCCATGGTCAACGTCGGCATCTTCGACGGGGACTACGTTGTCGTCCAGAAGCAATCGACAGCGCGCAACGGACAGATCGTCGCAGCGCTCATCGATGGTGAAGAAGCGACGGTCAAGACATTTCATCGCAGCGATACAGCGGTGACGCTGGCCGCGGAGAACGATGCTTACGACCCTATGGTCTTCAGCAACGACGTCGAGATCCTCGGCGTGGTTGTAGCGGTCCTGCGCCGGATCGACTGATCAGTCGATCGATCCTGAGAACACGATCTCCGCGGGTCCTTCCATCCACGCACCCTCATCGTCGAACGAGATCGTGAGGTTCCCGCCAGGAAGCGTCACCGTCAGCGGTACCTCGTAGCCGCCAACCGTGTGTGCCACGTACGCAGCTGCAGTGGCGCCGGTACCCGAAGCGGGTGTCTCTCCCACGCCGCGTTCCCACACCCTGGCCTTGATCGTTCCATCGTCCATCAGCTCGACGAACTCGACATTTGTTCGATTCGGGAACAACGCATCGCTCTCGATCTGCGGGCCGACCGTTGTCACAGGAGCGTCATCGATGTCTTCGACGAACAGCACAGCATGCGGATTCCCGATAGCGAACGGATGCACATCGTGCCCTGCGACGTTGAGGGTTCCCGTGCGGAACGGGTTCGTCTTGCCAACGAACGCTCTCACGAAGTCATCGTGGACGCTCACACGGTGGTCTCCAACCGCGGTCTCGACGATGAAGGTCCGCGAACCGACCCAACCGCGTTCGTAGCCGAGCTTCGCGACGCATCGAAGGCCGTTGCCGCACATCTCTGCTTCGCCGCCGTCTGCGTTCCAATAGCGCATGGACATGCGCTCGGCATCGATCGGCTCGATCACGAGCACACCATCGGCTCCGATTCCTGTCCTGCGCATGCACCACGAAGCAACGTCCTCTGCCGCTGGCTCATACGGGCCATCGAACACAATGAAGTCATTGGAGAGGCCCTGCACCTTCACGAAATCCACTGCATCTTCCTCCCTATCGTCTCCACTGCCCGCCCGATGCGTTCTTCTGCGTCATCATGCCACGGTAGCCATGCGATGCGAGGATCCTTGCGAAAGTACGTTCGTTGTCGTTTGACGAGCCCGTTCGTTGCCCGAATCGTATCAGCGATATCCTGTTGGCGTGGTATCTCCCCTGCCACGAATCGGGCGAACTCCCGATAGCCGACGGCGCGAGAAGCAGCCGTGCCCAACGACGGAGCGAGGGTTGCAACTTCTCGGCGAATCCGGAGGCGCCCATCGTATCGAGGCGATCGACGCCACGGTCTGCGATCTG
>CAYLIR010000241.1:0-3464 GCA_964383515.1 uncultured Acidimicrobiaceae bacterium | reverse complement strand
CACAAGTACCGCAAGCGTCTCAAGGCCAATCGCCACAAGCGCAAGAAGTAGCCTGCTCGAATGCCTCCCATGTCGGGAGGCATTCGTCGTTTCATGATCGATGCGCCATGGTGGGCTCCCATCCGATCACTCGACGGCTACGGACGCCAGGTACCGGCATGCGAGCGAGACCAACTTGGCGACCTCCCCATCACTGAGCCCCTCGGTGACACGGGCTGCGAGCGCATCGAAGGCATGTTGGGTCGATTCGAGGACCTTTCGCCCTGTGTCGGTGATGACCGCTAGGTAGACGCGTCCGTCTTGTGGCGTCTTGCTTCGTTCGATGAAGCCAGCGGATTCGAGCCGTTTCAGGCTTCCGGTGACACCGGCAGAGGTTGTGTAGACCGCACCGATGAGATCTGATGGGCGGGCAGACCCGGCATGGTCGCGGTGGATCGTTGCCAGCATGTACACATCGCCCGCATTGCAGTCGCAGTAGGCTGCCCGCGAGATCTTGTCGGCTTCCCTGCGTATCGCATCGGATACCGCAGGGAGCAGAACGAGCAACTGCTTGCGAGACGGGTCAGCATCCATACGGGAGCAGCGTAGCTGGAGGAAACTTCCTGTGCCGACGCGCGCATGTGGGCGTTGCGTGCGGGATGACTGCCGGGTTCTTCGTTGCTAAGGGAGTGCGACTGCTGCCCCGAAGATGCCGACGCTTGCTATGAGGATGAGGAGCTGGATGCCACCTCGTACGGCCGGAGACGATCGCCTGGCTGTGATCTGGTGGAACAGCGAGAGGCCACCGGCGATGATGATGAGCGTCCCCTTCGTGGCGAAGTCCTTCCACGCAAACCCGAGGTCCACATAGAGCCATGTGCCGGTGACCACGGCTGTCGCGAACGCGGCCCATGACACGGTGCTGAACCTTCTGGCAACGGCGCGGAGCACCTCGATATCGTCGGTAGCGCCACGCACGGCGGTCACGAGGAACGACAGGGTGAGGAGCCCTCCCGTCCACACGGCTGCGGCGAGCAGATGCAACCACTTGACGAGTTGGCCGGAGCCCACAGATCAGCCGTCGCCGTTGAGGAATCTGACGATTTCGTCCACGAGCCCGTCGGCATCATCCGGGTTCAACAGGGGGGGCGAGGTGTCGTTCGGCACAACCGGTTTTCCGAGCAGGGATCCGAGGATCGGTTCCTCGTAGGCTTCGACTTCATCGAGATAGTCCGCGAGATCGGAGCCAGCATCTTCGATGGCCTCGTCGACTTTCTGGGTGTACTCGGCATCGACGGTGATCAACTCAGCCGTGTCGATGTGGAGGTTGGTGATATCGGAGATCTTCTCGACGATAGCGAGAACCGCCTTGGGAAAGGGGTTGCCGCTGAGGTACGCCGGTGTCGGCGCCCACATGGATATGGATCGTATGCCAGCTTCTTTGCATGCACTCTGGATGACGCCGACGATGCCGGATGGGCCCACATAGTTCGCTGATGCCAGACCCGATCGGATCACGCCTACAGGATCTGAACCGACCCCTGACAGGCGCACGGGCGTTGCATGACTGACCCTGCCCACATAGGCACCGACCATCAGCACTTCTTCGACGCCGATCGAGGAGAGGTACTCGGCGATGCTGCGTGCGAACGTCTTCCACTGGAAGTTCGGTTCAGGTCCGGCGACGAGCACGAGATCGCGATCGTCGTCCGGTCGTTCGAGTGCGGTGATCTGGAGGCGTGGCCATGTCAGCGACCGCATGACTCCGTGCTTGATGTCGACGACCGGGCGGTGTTGCTGAAAGTCGTAGAACGGATCCGGTTCGAGTTCCGCGACGACGGTTCTGCTCGTATGAGCATCGAGAATGAAGTCCGCAGATGTGGATGCCACATCGCAGGCGTCGTTCCAGCCGCCGAATGCGACGATGGCGATCGGGCGGCGCAGTCTCGGCTCTTCGAATCGGCGGAGGATGTCCATGCCTGGAAGCGTAACGACCCCACCGATTTGATCACATGGGTTTCCGGTGTGCGAAACCGTCAAGAACCGGTCGTTCTCGCGTCGTTGCCCGCGAGCAGGTCGGCAAGCGCATGGGGAGACGAGACGGGAAGCTCACAGACGAGATCGCGGCATACGTACGCGCGTCCATGGTCGCCTCCGGTCCGGTTCGCGAGCAACGGCACCGGGGAGTCAGCTCCTGTGCCGGGAGCGATGACGACTTCCGGGTGGAACGCTCCCCAGATCGGACGGGCAAGCGCATGGCGTTGGTCTGGGGTGCCGATGAGAGCAACCTCCTTGACACCGGTCAGGTGCGTCAGCCAGACGGCAAGTGCGTAGCCACCGAACACCGGATGGGCGAGGGCATCAGGGGCGAGGTAGGCCATGGTGCGTTCCAGCTCCTCGACGGCTGAGAGGTCTCCTGTCAACGCAGCGTGCACCTGGAGTGCTTCGAGGGCGAGCGCGTTGTCCGATGGTGTCGGCGAGTCCTGTCGGTTCTTCGGACGCGCGATGAGATCGTCGTCCGACGCGCTGGTCGAGAAGAATCCACCCTTCGGATCTGCGAATGCAGAGCGGAGCTGTTCGACAAGCTGTTCGGCCTCTGTGAACCAGTGCTCGTTGCCGGTGACGGAGAACAGTGTGTAGAGCCCGATTGCGACGGCGGCGAGATCGTCAGCGAAGGCAGGATGACCCGGGCGGTTTCGCCACGACCGGACAAGTGCGCCGCCGGGCGACGCCGTCGTCGTCAGGAACGTTGCAATCGAGTGAGCCCTGTCGAGGTAGCGTTCCTCATCGAGGATCGCTGCGGCTTCAGCGAACGCCCGCAGAGCGAGGCCGTTCCACGCCGAAACGATCTTGTCGTCTCGGCCTGGTGGGACGCGTGCGGCTCGAACGGCTCGAAGGCGGGTGTCGATCGACGCGCGGACCTGGTTGATCGCAGCCTTCGTGAGCCCCGTTCTTTCCATGACCCTGCTGATGTCGGTGAGGCGGTGCAGATTGTTCGCACCCTCGAAGTTGCCGTCGGGGGTGGCACCGTAGATGGCTGCAGCAATCTCCCTGTCTGCTCCGAGCACATCGCCGAGCTCCTCCCACGTCCAGAGGGCGAACTTCCCTTCGACCCCTTCCGAGTCGGCATCCTCCGCACAATGGAGTGCGCCTGTCGGGTCAGCCATCTTCGTATCGAGATAGTCGAGTACCTCGATCGCGACGTCGCGGAACCGGTCGACACCTGTCACCTGCCATGCCCGGAGGTAGAGCCTGGCTAGTTGCGCATTGGTGTAGAGCATCTTCTCGAAGTGGGGGACCAGCCACTGGCGGTCGACCGAGTAGCGAGCGAACCCTCCCATGAGATGGTCGTAGAGGCCACCGTCCGCCATCGATGTCAACGTCTGGGTGAGCATTGAGGCTGCAACGGAGCCAGCCTCGCTAGAGGGGCGCAACGCCGCCATGCGCACGAGGAACTCGAGCGCGGATTCCTGGGGGAACTTCGG
>CAYLIR010000240.1:0-3496 GCA_964383515.1 uncultured Acidimicrobiaceae bacterium | reverse complement strand
GCGCCGCGACGGACCGGGACCTTCGCGAGCTTGTTGCGCGACGAACGGCGCGGAAGTTCGCTGCGTTTCGCTTCGATGACACCATCTGGCCGCCGCGCGGCGACGGCCCAGGCGTCTGGGGCACGCATCATCACGCCCTCGATGACCGCCTGGCCGCCAACAGAGGCGCCAGGAGACCGACTCAACTACTGCTCCGACTCTGCGGCGTCTTTCCCTGCATCTGCGGGGGAAGTCATCTGGCCATAGCGGCGGCGGAACCGCTCGACGCGACCGGTCGTGTCAACAAGGATCTGCTTACCCGTGTAGAACGGGTGGCTCTTCGATGAGATCTCGACCTTGGCAAGGGGGTAGGTCTTGCCGTCCTCCCACTCGATGGTCTCGGACGTCTCGATAGTCGAGTTCGTCAAGAATGCGAAGTCGGAAGACGTGTCCTGGAACACGACTGGCCGATACTTCGGATGGATGTCGGACTTCACGGGGTCTCCTGATCGGTAGTGCTGAACTGTAATGCGATGAGCAGAGTGGCGATCACTGGCCGCTCTTGGCAACGGACAAGAGGAACTCAGCGTTCGACTTCGTCGTCTTGAGCCGATCCATGAGCAGCGCAAGCGCTGCACCGGATTCGAGCGCGAGCAGCACACGGCGCAGCTTCCAGACCTCGTTGAGCTCTGAGCGATCCATGAGCAGCTCCTCACGCCGCGTCCCCGACGGCTCGATGTCGATGGCCGGGTAGATGCGCTTGTCCGCCAGCTTGCGGTCGAGTCGCAACTCCATGTTGCCGGTTCCCTTGAACTCTTCGAAGATGACCTCGTCCATCCGGCTCCCTGTTTCGACGAGGGCTGTGCCGATGATGGTCAGGCTTCCACCTTCTTCAACGTTTCGGGCGGCTCCGAAGAAACGCTTCGGTGGATAGAGCGCCGTTGAGTCGACGCCACCCGACAGGATCCTGCCCGATGCCGGTGCTGCGAGGTTGTGCGCACGAGCGAGCCGCGTGATGAAGTCGAGAAGAACCACGACGTCCTGGCCCATTTCGACCATGCGCTTCGCACGTTCGATCGCGAGCTCAGACACCTGCGTTCCTTCTTCGGCCGGACGGTCGAATGTCGAGTAGATGACTTCGCCCTTGACGGAGCGCTGCATGTCGGTGACTTCTTCCGGCCGCTCGTCGACGAGCACGACCATGAGATGACACTCCGGGTTGTTCTTCGTGATCGAATAGGCGATGTCTTTGAGCACCGTCGTCTTCCCTGCCTTTGCAGGAGACACGATCAGGCCGCGCTGCCCCTTTCCGATGGGGGCGATGAGATCCACGATGCGAGCCGTCATGAGGTTCGGCTCACCGTCAACTTCGAGACGGAGCCGCACATCAGGGAACAGCGGAGTCAGATTCCTGAACTTCGGCCTGCCCTTCGCTTCTTCCGGGTCGACCCCGTTGACCTTGACCGCACGAACCAATGCAGGGAACTTCTCCTGGGCCCTGGCGGGTCGGACCGGCCCAGAAACGATGTCTCCCTTGCGCAGGCCCGCCTTGCGCACCACGTTCGCTGCGACATAGGCGTCCTTGTCACCGGGGAGATACCCAGAGACACGGAGGAACCCGTATCCCTCGGGAAGGATATCGAGGATGCCTTCGCGGACCTCGAGCTCCGATTCGTCGATCGGTTCGCGGTTGCGGTTCCTGTTGCGGTTCCTGTTGCGGTTCCTGTTGCGGCTGCGCCCACCCTGGCGTTCGTCGCGTCCTCCACCTTCCGAAGAAGCCTCTGATTCACGCTTCTCACCCGATTCGCCATCTGAGGACGTGACCTTGGTCGCCTCAGCTGGGGCCTCGGGCACATCGTCGGGGAGCATGGCGGGATCGAACTTGTCGGCTTCGAGGATCGCAGCGATGAGCTTCGATTTCTGCAGCCCATCGTGGTCGACGTCGACAGACGTTGCCATCTCGCGTAGTTCAGGAAGCTTGAGCTCCTGCAACTTTGCCCTGTTGGTACTCATCTCGTGTGTGCCCCTTTCGAGATGGTCGGGGTTCGTTGGCCGTGCGACCAGACAGGAACGCCCACACGACATAGCGGTCGGACGCCCTAGGAAATCCCACGGGTAAGCCGGACCCGGCTGTGGTGGAATCGCCAACAGTATAGGACTGAGGCCTGGCTATCGGCCGCGATCACGTTGCAGAATGCTCGCGGGCATAGGGAAGCGCGTCCGACGTGCTCTCAGCTTCAGTGAGTTCGAGCGCCTCGATCTTCCCGCTTCTCGACGCGACCTTGTCTGCACTGATCCTGATGTTCCTGAGGTCGCGTTGTGCGAGGTCGAAATGGCCTTCGAGCTTCCCGACGCGCTCAAGCAGGCGCGTGATGTCGTGCATCATCGCGACCACCTCGACCTGGATGAGCCCAGCCTGTTCCCGCATCTGCACATCGCGCAGCACTGCACGCACCGTCGTGAGGGTCGCCATCATCGTCGTCGGGCTCACGATGAACACCTTCCGCCTATGGCTCAGTTCGATGACACTGGGGTGGTGCGCGTGGAGTTCCGCATAGACCGCTTCTGACGGAATGAACATCAACGCCGAATCGGCTGTCTCACCCACGAGGATGTAGCGGTCTGCGATGTCGTTGATGTGCTTCTTCGTATCGGCGCCGAGTTGCCTTGCATGTCTGGCCCTGTCGGCGTCGCTGTCTGCGCTGAGCATCGCGCTGTACGAGGACAACGGGAACTTCGCGTCGATCACGATCGGGCCAGGGGGGTTGGGGAGATCGATCAGGCAATCTGCCCTTCGCCCGTTCGACAGCACCCGCTGGAATTCGTACGCCGACGCCGGAAGCGCATCGGCGACAAGATCGTTGAGTTGCATCTCACCGAACACGCCCCTCGCTTGCTTGTCGTCGAGCACGTGCTTGAGGCTCACAACCTGTTGGGACAGATCGGCGATGTTCGCTTGCGCCTTGTCGATCGCTTCGAGCCTCTGTGTGAGTTCGCCGAGCGATGCCGCAGTGGCACGCGCTGCATCGGTCAGGTTCACGCCGACCTTCTCCTTCACCTGCTCGAGGTGCTGGCCGAGTTCGGCGCTGAGCTTGGTTTGGGACACGTGCACCGAATCCTTGAGCGCACCCATCGACGCCGCCTGGTGCTGGGCAAGGCCGTCGACCTTGCCGACCAGTTGCTGTTGCTGTTCCATCATCTGTGCGAGTGACCTGTGGAAATGATCGTCTGGCGCACCGCCTGCGCTCCCATGCGTCCGCAGGAGCACAACGCCAACGGCCGCCACGGCGATGGTCAGCACCACAAGCAGTATCTCGATCATCTTCGCCATCTCCCTATCGATGCCTACCAAGGGTACGGAGCAGCTATGACACGAACCCGCCGATCCCCTGTTCTCCCCTATCTCACCCCATCCCACCACCCGCCGATCCATGGGCCCGTAGCACCATATGGGGCACAGGGGACCCCGGGCTCACAGCGTCAGAGGTCGAGGGCGGCAGCTACGGCAGTGAGCGTG
>CAYLIR010000239.1:0-3502 GCA_964383515.1 uncultured Acidimicrobiaceae bacterium | reverse complement strand
CGATGTGCGGCGCACGCACCCAGCAAGCCCGCAGACATCGGAATGCCCTTGAGCCCCGCCACATCTTCGCCACACAGATTCGCAGGTCGCGCACGATGACATCGACGCCCCGAGAGGTCTTCCCCGTATTCGTAGGAAGTGGCAGGTCGGGTACGACGCTTCTTCGGACGATCTTCGATGCACATTCGAGCTTGGCGGTGGCCAACGAGCCTCAGTTCATGGGAACGGCTGCAAGGCAACGAAAACGACTTGAAGCTGATGGCTTCGATACCGCAGGCTTCTTGCGATCGGTATTCGGCAACGCGAACTTCCGCAGGCTCGATCTCGACCAGGATGTCGTCGAAGCGACGGTCATTGCCGCAGAACCTCGATCGGTGGCCGAAGCAGTGCGCGCCGTGTTCGCTGTCTTCGCAGCAGACCAGGGCAAGCCGCTCTATGGCGACAAGACGCCCGGGTACGTCGTGCAGATACCCGAGTTGGCTTCCATGTTCCCCGAAGCGCGCTTCGTTCACCTCATCCGCGACGGGCGCGACGTAGCGTTGAGCTATCTGGAACGGCCGTGGGGTCCCGACTCTGTTGGTGAGGCAGCGCTCTATTGGCGATCCCGTGTTACGAGAGGCAGAGCTGCGGGAAGAGCCATAGGCACCCGCAGGTATCTCGAAGCTCGGTACGAGAACCTCGTGGAGAACCCGGAACAAGAGGTACAACGAATCTGCTCGTTCCTCGGACTCGTGTTCGAGCCAGCAATGCTCCACTACGAGAAGGCTGCGGAGCGATTCATCGCGTCCTCGCATCAGCCCGAAGCGTTTACCGCTCTCGTGCGTCCCCCAACGAGTGGCCTACGGGACTGGTCCAGCGAGATGAGCGCCCACGACAAGGATCTCTTCGAGGCCATAGCGGGCGATCTCCTCGACGACCTGGGCTATACGCGTGCCAATCCATCGGTTCCAACCAAAGCACGGCTGGAAGCTCGCTTCGAGGAAGCGAAGTGGGCGACGAAGCGCATCAGGGCAGCGATCAAGTCCCGCATCCGCCGGTAGTTCAAGATACCGTGGCGCGCCCCGCCTACATCGGGTACCTTGACAGCCGATGCCACCATACCCTGCGCGCGAATCGCCCCGTTCAGACGCACTTGAACGTTCGCTTGGGCTCTACGCCGTCCTAACGATCGCTATCGGAGCGATGATCGGGTCGGGCCTCTTCGTCCTCCCTGGTCTCGCATTCAAGATCGCTGGCCCATCGGTGATCCTGGCCTTCTTCCTTGCAGGGGTCGTTGTCCTGCCTGCGGCGCTCTCCCAATCGGAGATGGCTACTGCCATGCCGATGGCCGGCGGTACCTACCTCTACATCGACAGAGCGATGGGCCCGCTCATGGGAACGATCGCCGGTTTCGGAGTCTGGTTCTCGCTGGTGTTCAAGGCTGCGTTCGCTCTCGTCGGCCTCTCCGCGTATCTGGAGTTCTTCGTTCAACACCCCGAGCGCATGGTTGCTGCCGTCCTTGCGATCCTCCTCATTGTCATCAACCTCATAGGTGTACATTCAACGGCGCGCATCCAGACAGCCCTGGTGACGATCGTGCTCGCTCTGCTCCTCGGGTTCATCATCCTTGGATCGCCGAGAGCCGACAAGGACGCGTTCGAACCGTTCCTCTCAGAAGGGCTCAAGGGCCTGTTCTCTGCAACGGCGGTCGTGTTCGTCTCCTACATCGGCGTCACGAAGGTGGCGAGTGTCGCTGAGGAGGTGAAGAAGCCGGGTCGAAACATCCCGCTGAGCATCCTCGCCTCCGTGGGAATCGCGATGGCCCTGTATCCAGCGGTCGTCGCGATCATGGTCGGCGTCACACCGGCAGACGAACTCGCCCACACCGAGACCCCCATCCTCACAGCAGCACGACAGTTCCTCGGGACAGGTGGAACCTACATCGTCGCAGGCACAGCCGTGCTTGCACTGCTGTCCATGGCGAATGCAGGCATCATCGCCTCGGCTCGGTACCCGTTCGCCATGGCCCGCAACTCTCTTGCCCCGACGTTCCTCTCACGCATCGGAAAGAACTCCGGCGTACCTGTTGCCGGGATAACCGTCACCGGCATCGCCCTGATCCTGCTCGTTCTGTTCGTGCCGCTCATCGAGTTGGCCAAGCTCGCCTCAGCGTTCCAGCTGCTCGTCTTCGCCCTCGTCAACCTGGCGCTGATCGCGTTCAGGGAAGCACACGTCGACTGGTACCAGCCCGAGTTCAGGTCTCCCCTGTATCCCGTGCCGCAGATCTTCGGTATCGGAGCTTCTCTGGCGCTCCTCACACAGATGGGGATCATCCCGATCGTTGGGGCGACCGTGTTCATCGTTGCGGGTGTTGCCTGGTATCGAGCTTTCGGGAGGTCGCGTGCTGTGAAGGAATCGGCGGCACGCGACGCACTTCGCCGCAGAGAGAACACACGCTTGGTACACGACAGTCGGCAGGCTGTCGCTACCGGTGGGCGTACGCACATCGTGGTGCTGATCCGCAGACCAACGAGGCTCAACAGACAGAGAACGCTGTTCCGCCTCGCGGTGCGCCTCGCAGCAGCACCAGATGGCCATATCCACGTCATCAACTTCGACGCCGATACTGCCAGGCTGGTTCCAACGGACGCCGATCGTGCCTGGGCTGCATCTCTCGGGATCAGCGTCACATCTGAGCAGTACACCCACGAAGACAGGCGCGGCATGGTCCATTCCTATGTCGAGCGCGAAGGCGTGGATCTCTTCATCGGGGACCTCCCGCAGGATCTCCGGGCAACACGCCACATCATCCGCGATCTCCACTGGCTCCAAGAGCATCTGCCGTGCGACACCGTGTTCCTGCGCAACCGCGAAATGTCCTCCATCGATACGATCGCTGTCCTCGGAACAGGAGGCCCGTACGACCCTGTCAAGATCGAGATCGCTGACCATATCGCACGATACGAGAATGCTCGGGTTCGATTCGTGCACCTGACCGCCACAGACGGACCCGTCGGCCAGGCAGACGCGATCCATTCCTACCACGAACAACTCGGGGAGGTTCTCACCGTTCCATGGGACGATCGGGTCCAACCGGCAGACGACCTGATCACAACACTGACGAAGTTCTCGCGTGGCTCGAGCCTCATCATTCTCGGTGCTCCATCGCACCGTCTCCACCTCACGGCAGACCTTGCCGACAGGATCGCGGAGGCTGTCGACTGCCCGGCTCTCCTCGTCCATACCCCGACCCTCGAACGCCCCGGACCGCTCACCCGAGCGGTCGAATGGCTCATCAACTGATCGCAGCGCGAAACAAGCTCTCCTGATCCCATCTCGGCTGCAACCCGACGCGGCGAGGTCCTGAACCACCGGGGGAGATGATCCAGGACCTCGCTGTTGGACAGAGATCGTGCCGATCAGCTCCCGATCACCGCGCTGGCCGTTGGGTTGTCGTCGTCATCACCGTCGTCAGGAGACGTCGTCGTCGTCACATGATCCTCATCATCACCATCGTCAGGAG
>CAYLIR010000238.1:0-3507 GCA_964383515.1 uncultured Acidimicrobiaceae bacterium | reverse complement strand
GCGGGTTCAAATCCCACCCCCGCTACGAAGAGAACCCTTGGGGATCCTACATTTCTCAGGGGTTGTCTCGCGTCGTGGGTCCGACCGAGGGTCCATGACGAATCTGTGGCAAACGGGCGGGAAGTGATAGGAACACCAGATTCAATCTGGTTGACGATGTCGCGTTCATCTCTATTCAGGTTGTTCATTCTTGTTTGTCGAATTCAGGGTATGCATGAACCGATCGCGGGGTTTCCTCTATTGCGGTGCGCCAACTATCTCACCCATTCACCAGCTGAACACGAACCTTGCGCGTGCGCGGCCGTATGTATCCCGTGAAGTGATGGAAATCGGGGGTCTGGCTGTGTACTTCGACCCGATCAACCTCTGTGCGCGTAGTCTCGAGGGCTTCGCGGTGGGGGCGACGCGCGTGGCCGTGATGTCGTTCGTGTCCGGGCTGACGATGATCTTCACCCTCGACGGTGGTGCGCCACAGTGTCGAGGAATGTTCTTGACCTTCACGTTGCTTGAAGGTGTATGTTCGGTGCACAGTCATCCCCGCGGCGACACGATGAAGGAGTCGACGATGACACAACAACGGGTTCTGGCGGTCAACGGAATGATATGTGACGGCCGCGAACGACGGATCGCGTCCGCTCTCAGCGCTGGTGATAGCAGAGATGGCGTGTCGGCAGACCGCGAAGACGGCACCGTGACGCTGCAGGCCGACCTCGATGTGACAAGGTCCGTGGCGTGATCGGGGAACTGGGATACCGAAGATACGCGGCGCGGGATGTGGAGCGGCTCCGGTTCGTGACCCTGGCCCGGCCACTGGGTGTCGGGTTGGACGATCCTTGTGTGTGTCACATCCTCCAACCAGCCGGAACCGAACATTGAGTCCACCAATTGACGAATCGAAGGCGATGGCAACATGGCAACCACGACGACGAAAACACTTGGGGTGTCCGGCTTCCACTGCAGCGGATGCTCCGACAACCTCTCGAGAGCCTTGAGCAATCTGGACGGCGTGATTCGCGTCCGTGCCAGCTTCGACGATGCCACCGTCGAAGTCCGCTACGACGCGGATCGGGTTTCTGAGCAGGACATCCGGGACCAGATCTCCAGGTCCGGGTTCGAAGCCGGCTAGACCACCGAGGGACCGCTCACGTGGCGAACCGATCCACGGAAACAGCAACAGATAGTCCGAATGGCCAGGCGTCGTTCCGGATGAAGATCGGTGGGATGTCGTGTTCGTTCTGCACCTCGACGATCGACAAGGCCTACGCACGGATCGACGGTGTCTACGAGGTTGGCGTGTCTCTCGCCCACGAGGAAGGGCTCGTCAAGTACGACCCGTCGAAGGTGACCCCGGAAGAACTGCGGCGCACCCTCGAAGACATCGGATTCACCTATCGGGACCCTGAGAAGGTCCGGACCTTCGACGATGATGCCGCTGAGCTTCGTCGAGAGCGAGGTCGTCTGATCGTTGCCGGGAGTTTCACCGTCGTGAGCCTCCTGCTGATGCTGTTCGGCCAATGGCTCGACCTGGTCGAGGTGCCGCTGATGCCGTGGCTGCTCCTGGCCCTGGCGCTCAACACGATGTTCGTCACCGGCTGGTTCATCATGAAGATGGCATGGGCGTCGCTGCGTCGTGGGATCTTGAATCAGCATGTGCTGTTGGAGTTTGCGGCGTTCGCCGGGATCGCAGGCGGTTTCCTTGGGCTGTTCGTCCTCGACGAGTTCCCCGTCGGTGATTTCTTTGCCGCGGCGACGCTGGTGACGACCTATCACATCTTGTCGCACTACTCGTCGCTCGTTGTCCGTACCCGTTCCTCTCAAGCGGTGCGGCGTCTCATGGATCTTCGTCCCGACACCGCCAGGGTGGTTCGTGACGGGCGAGAGGTGGAAATCCCGATCGATGATGTCGTCGCTGGTGACCTCGTCCGGATACGTCCCGGTGAATCGATACCGATCGACGGCACCGTCATCGGCGGCGTCTCGGCGGTCGACGAGGCTCTCGTGACCGGTGAGTCCATTCCCACCGAGAAGGTGACCGGCGATGAGGTGATCGGTGGATCCATCAACCAGACGGGGACACTGGTCGTCGAGGTGACCAGGGTCGGTGACGATGCCTTCCTGTCCCAGATAGCCCGCTCGATCGACGAGGCTCGCAGCCTTCGTCCCGGCGTCCTCCAGGTGGTCGACCTCGTTCTGCGTTACTTTGCCCCCACGGTGCTGATCTTCGCTGCGGCGGGATTCCTCCTGTGGACGATCGTGCCAGCTCTTCTCGGCGGCGGTCCCAACTGGAACCGGGCTCTGCTCGCTGGGCTTGCCGCCCTGGTGATGGGGTACCCGTGCGCATTGGGGATGGCCACGCCGCTGGCGACGATCCGTGGTGGCGGTGAAGCGGCTCAGCGCGGCATCTTGATGCGGTCGGGTGAAGCGTTCCAGGTCATGGGTGATGTCGCCGCGATCGTGTTCGACAAGACGGGCACCATCACCCGGGGGCAACCGGTCGTCCAGACCATCATCCCCGCGGCGGGTATCACGGAAGATGAGGTACTCCGGGTTGCCGCATCGGTCGAGATGAACAGTGAGCACCCCCTCGCTAGGGCCGTAGAAGAAGCGGCCGAGTCGGGTGACCTCACCCTGGGCGACGCGGACGCATTCGTGTCACATACGGGGCACGGCGTCGAAGCGATTCTCGCAGGCGCCACGATCCTCGTCGGGAAGCCGAAGTGGCTCATCGAGCGAGGGATCGACCTCGGCGCCCTCGACGATGAGCGCCGTCGCCTCGAACAGATGGGCCAGACGGTGATCGCTGTGGGGCGTGACCGCGATGCTCTTGGCCTCATCGGGGTCGCCGACGCCATCAAGGGGGATGCATCCGAGGCGATACGACGGATCAAGGACGCCGGTATCACTCCCGTCATGATCAGCGGAGACAACCGGCGAACCGCCCACAGCGTCGCAACTCAGGTCGGCATCGACACGGTCCTTGCTGAGGTGCTTCCCGAAGAGAAAGCCGCCGAGATCCGTCGCCTCCAGGAAGACGGGCGAAGGGTCATGATGGTTGGCGATGGCATCAACGATGCCCCTGCACTCACCCAGGCCGACATCGGTGTTGCCATCGGTGCAGGTACCGACATCGCGATCGAGTCGGCAGACATCGTCATCATGAACGATCGGCTCGGCTCGGTCATGGACGCCCGTGACATCGGTGTCTCGTCATACCGCAAGACCAAACAGAACCTAGTCCTTGCGTTCGTCTTCAACGGTGTCGGGGTCGTTGCGGCCGTCACCGGGCTTGTCAGCCCCGTGTGGGCGATGGTCGCCATGCTCTCGTCCGTCACCGCGGTGCTCGCCAACTCCTTCGGAGGCCAGCTCCTGCGCGGACAGCCACTCAACACGAAATACGAGTCGGTCACCCAGGACGATCGCCATGTGAGTGTCGCTATGTCTGAACCCACCCCTGATCGAAGGATCTCCGATGGGACCGAGCCACTCCTTGGTGTAGTTGTGGATGGG
>CAYLIR010000237.1:0-3539 GCA_964383515.1 uncultured Acidimicrobiaceae bacterium | reverse complement strand
TCATCACCAGCGGTGGCTGGTACACCTACGACGCCAAGTACGAGGACGATGCGAGCAGATTCGAGGCCCCTGCCCAGCTCACACGCGAAGCGTCGAGGCATGTGCGTGGACTCGCGGAGCGGATCTTCGAAGCACTCGGGTTGTCCGGTCTCGCGAGAATCGATTTCTTCTACGAGAACGGTTCGCGCCGGTTCCTGTTCAACGAGGTCAACACCATGCCTGGGTTCACATCCATATCAGGATTCCCGAAGGCATGGGAAGCTTCAGGCGTCCCCTATCCGGAGCTGTGTGACCGGCTTGTGCAGGCGGCGTTCGACCGCTATCACCAGCGGAACCGCCTCGCCGCGCGTTGACGCGCCCTCAGATGCGGATGACCGGACACGTGAGCGTTCTCACGATGCCCGCAACAGGCTGGATCTTCGTGACAACGAGATGCCCGAGCGCATCGACATCGTCCGCGGTGGCTGCAACGATGACGTCGTATGGGCCTGTCACGGCTTCCGATGCGTCGACACCGTCGATCCGGGCGATCTCTTGGGCGACCTCAGAGGCGTGACCGCTGTCGGTTTGGATGAGTACGTATGCCTGAACCATGGGGCAAGGGTATCACATCGCGCCTGCGGAGCGATCAGTAGCCGTCCGAGCCGAAGCGGAGGTTGTAGGCGAACGGCTTGTCGCCTTCTTTCACATCGAAGACCACGTGCTGGCCCTGGCGAAGCAGCCGAAAGAGCGAGCCGTCGAGGCTTCCGGGCCGGAGGAACACGGCAGAGCGGTCGTCGTCTCGAACGATCACACCGACCTCTGTGCCTTCGTCGTACACCTTGACGAACCCCTGCATCAGGTCTTCTCGACCTTGCCGGCCTTGATGCACGATGTGCAGACGCGAGCCCGGCGCGAGTTGGTGCCGTGCTTGATGCGGATCTTCTGGATGTTGGGTCTCCATGTCTTGGAAGACCGCTTGTGGGAGAACGAAACCTGTTTGCCTGTCCACGGCTCCTTGCCGCAGATCTCACATCTGTATGCCATGCGCGCGAAAACCTCCTGAGGTGCGAGACGAGGATACCAGCGGCGTACCGGTAGTCGATTCCTGGGCGTTGGCGCCCAAAGATGGCAGAGACGATGGCCAGAGACCTAGATTCCCCGAGATGACCGCTGCAGATCCACAGTCCCGCCGCACGATGGCGTATCTCGGGCGAATCCATGTGGAGAACGTCAGGGGTGTCGGGAAGGTAGCGGTGCGCAAGCTGCGCACACAGGGGATCGAATCGGTTGCAGACCTGCTGCTCGCCGTGCCGAAACGCTATCTCGACCGCAGCCAGATCTTCGCCATCGCTGCAGCTCCGATAGGCGAGGAAGTCACGATCGGAGGCACGGTCACATCCTTTTCGAAACGAAGGATCTCGCGGGGGCGAACGATGGTGGAAGCCCGCATCTCCGACGGGACCAGTTCGGTGCGCGCCGTGTGGTTCAACCCATGGATCCGTCTGAGCGAAGGCGAGGAAGTCGCCTTGAGCGGCAAGCTCGAACGATTCAAGAGCTCGTTGCAGATGAAGGGGCCGGACATCGACAGGCTCTCACGGCAGGGGACTGCGCTCACGGGAAGGATCTTGCCGGTGTACGGGGGCCTCGGAGGGCTCAACGCGTACCAATCGAGGCAGGTGATCGAGAACGCGGTGCAACGGTCGCTCCCCATCGACGACATCGTGCCCGATGTGGTTCTCGCCGCGCACGGCCTCACGAGTACCAGCTCGGCGATCCACGATGTCCACTTGCCCGTATCCCGAGATGTCGTGCGCCCGGCGAGGGAGCGGCTCATCTTCGATGAGTTCCTTCGCATCCAGATGGCACTCAGAGTGCGTGCCCACGACGAGTTCGAGTCGAGAGTCGGCATCGCCCACGACGTTCTTGGCACGATGAGCGACCGCTTCGTCGCCTCCCAGACGTTCGCGCTCACTGGCGCGCAGGAACGAGTGCTCTCGGACATCGTTTCGGACATGCGCGACGTGCGGCCGATGCATCGGCTGCTGCAAGGTGAGGTCGGTTCTGGCAAGACGGTCGTTGTCATCGCGGCGCTGCTGTCGTCCGTCGAGAGCGGCCATCAAGGGACGGTCATGGCACCGACCGAGGTGCTCGCCACCCAGCACTATCTTGGCACAGCAGATGCGCTGCGCAGGGCGAACATGGCGCCTGGAGTCGCGGACATCGGTGCGGCAGGCACCGGCTCGCTCTTCGATGCGGAGTCTGACGTGGAGCGGCCGGTGCGGATCGGGCTCTTCACATCGGGGCGCGTGACCGTCAACTTCGTCGAAGGTGATGTGAGCAGAGAGCAGGGTCTCGGTTGGCTCGCTGACGGCACGATCGATATCGCCTTCGGAACGCACGCGCTGATCCAGTCGGATGTGGCGTTCGCCTCGCTGGGGATGACCGTTGTCGACGAACAACACCGCTTCGGGGTCGAACAGCGGGTGATGCTGCGCGACACGGCGCCAGATGCCGCAGTGCCTGATCTGCTCCTGATGACCGCAACCCCGATCCCACGGACTCTTGCCATGACGCTCTATGGCGACCTCGACGTGTCCGTCATCGATGAGATGCCGATCGGCAGGATGCCGGTTGCGACGTCGGTACTGTCGGGGGCTGACGAAACGACGATCGACGGCGCCGTCGAGGACACTGTCGCACGCGGCAATCAGGTGTTCATCGTGTGTCCGCTCGTGGAGGATTCGGACAAACTCGATGTCGTGTCGGCCACGGAAGAACACGAGCGCGCCGCCGCTGCTTTCCCCAACGCGAACGTTGGCCTGCTCCATGGCCAGATGCGCTCCCAGGACAAGGCGGAGGTGATGGATCGCTTCGCTGCTGGCGACATCGACGTGTTGGTTTCGACCACGGTCATCGAGGTAGGCATCGACGTTGCGAACGCGACGCTCATGATCATACGCGACGCTGACCGCTTCGGGCTCAGCCAACTCCATCAGCTCAGAGGTCGTGTCGGGCGCGGAGGCATCCAAGGAAGATGCATCCTCGTCACAGACGAACCGAGCGAGGATGCCAAGCGCCGGCTCGCTGCGATGGTCGCTTCGAACGATGGGTTCGAACTCGCGACGGTCGATCTCGAGATCCGTGGCCAGGGAACCGTGTTCGCTGCTGCGCAATCCGGTGCTGCTGACCTGAAGCTCGGAGATATCCTCAGGGACAGGGACCTGCTTGAAGTGGCACGGGCCGTGGCGACGCAGGCTGTCAACACGGACAGGAACAGTTTGTTCGTCACCGACGTGATGGACGAGGTGGACGTGTTCTTGGGTCGGGATGCCGAATGGCTCACAAGGAGTTGATGGGGAAATGAGGATCATCGCGGGCGCAGCGAAGGGGAAGCAACTCGCCGTGCCCGCCACTGGCACCCGCCCGATGACGGGCAGGGCGAAGGAGTCCGTGTTCTCCATCTTGGGAGGAAGGCTCACCGATGCCCATGTGCTCGACCTGTACGCAGGATCGGGTGCACTGGGGCTTGAGGCCCTCAGCAGAGGTGCGGCAGATGC
>CAYLIR010000236.1:0-3547 GCA_964383515.1 uncultured Acidimicrobiaceae bacterium | reverse complement strand
GCCGCCAAGAAGCGGTGAAGTGGGTGGGTGGGGCAGGTTTTCTCGGCATCGCGGGCTACCATTGCGCAGATGGTCGGCAGGGAGTCCTGTCAACCAGGAACACGTGTCCCATAGATCGCTCGCTATATGTACCTTGAGCACATCGAAGGGCCAGGCGACGTTCGTGAGCTCAGCTACGACGAACTCGAAGTGCTGGCCACAGAGATCCGCACACTCGTGGTGGAATCCGTCACGAAGAACGGCGGCCATCTCGGATCCAACCTCGGCGTCGTCGAACTGACCCTTGCTCTGCACCGTGTCTTCGATTCCCCTCACGATCTCATCTTGTGGGACACCGGGCACCAGGCGTACATCCACAAGATCATCACGGGCCGCAAGGACGGATTCGCGAACCTCCGCAAGGAGGGTGGGTTGAGCGGATATCCGAACCGTGCCGAGTCGGAGCATGACATCATCGAGAACAGCCATGCGAGCACCGTCCTCGCGTACGCCCACGGGCTCGCAACGGCACGGGACCTCAGCGACGACCCCGACGGGCGCAACATCGTGGCCGTCATCGGGGATGGGTCGATGACGGGCGGCATGGCGTTCGAAGGCATCAACAACCTCGGGCACAGCGGTCGCAAGGTGACCATCGTCCTCAACGACAACGGCCGCAGCTACGCTCCGACCGTATCGAAGCTCGGTGAGAGCCTGTTGAAGATCCGGGCGAACCCCAAGTACATGCGCCGCCAACGTGAGTTGGAACGTTTCGCTATCAACCTCCCGAAGGTCGGAACCGTCGCAGAACGCGGTATCAGCGCGACGAAGGCTGCGATCCGCCAGTTCTGGGAGCCGCCTGCGTTCTTCGAGGATCTTGGGGTGCGCTATCTGGGTCCCTACGATGGCCACGACGTAGCAAGCATCGAGACAGCCTTGCGCAATGCAGCGCAGTTCGACGGTCCGAGCGTGGTCCACGTCCTGACGCAGAAGGGGCGTGGGTACGCACCTGCAGAAGCAGACACCGTCAAGTACATGCACGATACGGGCTCCATCGCCCCTGGCAGCTACACAGCCGCGTTCACCGAGACGCTGGTGAAGCTCGGCGAAGAGCATCCGAACCTTGTGGCGATCACCGCAGCCATGCCGGACTCGACCGGTGTGCTTGCGTTTCAAGAGCGGTTCCCCGATCGCTGTTTCGACGTCGGCATCGCGGAGCAGCACGCCGTGACATCTGCTGCTGGTATGGCGATCGGCGGCCTGGTTCCTGTGGTGGCGCTCTACTCGTCGTTCCTCACGAGAGCCATCGACCAGGTGAACCTCGACGTCGGCCTTCTCGGCCAGCACGTCATCTTCTGCCTCGACCGGGCGGGAGTGACCGGTGACGATGGCCCGTCGCACCACGGCGTGCTCGACATGGTTCTCTGTACGAAGGTGCCAGGTATGACGGTCATGGCACCGTCGTCGTACCAGGAACTCCAGGTGATGATGTCCGACGCGGTCACGATGTGTGACGGGCCGGTGGCGATTCGTTGGCCGAAGACCGCTGCTGTGACCGCGGATGATGACGAGGTCGGTGCAGGCCTCTCTGCCCGCAAGGCACGGCCCGGCACGGGCGGGCGCGTATGCCTCATCGGTGTGGGCAAGATGCTCGCTCCTGCACTCGAGGCAGCGGACATGCTCGTTGAGGACGGGATCGACGCGACCGTATGGGATCCCAGGATCGTCGTGCCGCTTGATCCCGAGATGCTTGCCGATGCGGCCAGCCACGATGTGGTGGTCACCATCGAGGACGGATTCCGCCAGGGAGGCGCAGGTACCGGCATCGAGACCGCGTTGTGCGACCTGGGGGCGACCTGTCGGATCGAGGTCATGGGCGTTCCTGTGCGCTATATACCCCATGCGAAGCCAGACAAGATCCTCGGCACACTCGGGCTTGACGCGGCGGGGATCGTTGCCACCGTCCAGCGCCTGTTGGGCTAGCCGCGATCAGGCAGTCGCTCTGATCGCCGCCTCCGTGTCATCCACCGTCACCGCAACGTGGAAGCCCTGGGCATTGGAGTGAAGCAGGTACAGGGAATCGATGTTGACACCCGAGCGCGCCAGACGGTCGACCATGTGTGCCAGTGAACCGGTACCGCGCGGAAGGAACATGTCGAGGATCTCGCTCTCGTCGAATATGAGATCTGCGTCCATGAGCAGACGGCGGGTGCGGGCTGGGTTCTCGACGACGAATCGGACATGGCTGTGGCCATCGTCTGTCACCGTGGCGAGTGCATCGATTTCGATGTCAGCATCGGCGAGGAGCCTGGTCAGTGCTGCGAGCTGACCCGGACGATTCCTGAGACGAACCGAGAACTCCTTCATGTAGCCATCTTAGAGCGTTCGGGAGGTGCGTGCGGTCGATTGGCACACAACGTCAAGCATCGAACATATGTTCGACTATCCTGGAGTGAGTGACCCGGTACGCAGAGCTGCATTGCCACACGAACTACTCCTTCCTCGACGGTGCCTCCTGGGCAGGGGAGCTGGTCCAGCGTGCAGCCTCACTCGACTACACGGCGCTCGCAGTCACCGACCATGACGGTTTCCGCGGAGCGGTACAGGTGCATGCACATGCTGCTGCGATCGGCATGCCTGTCGTGTACGGCACCGAAGTAGGGATGCCGCCAGATGATGATGCCATAGACGATGGTTCTGTGGACACGATCCTCGCACCCGCAGACGGGGAAGTAGAGACTGCCGGTGCCCGCGATGTGACACGGCGTGGGCGTACACGGCGTATGCACGGCACGAAACCGACGATGAAGGCGCCCACGGACCACCTCATCCTCCTGGCCCCCGACCCGAACGGGTACGCAGCGATCGGAGAGTTCGTCACGAAAGGGCAGTACCGGGGAAGGAAGGATGAACCCCGCTACTCGTACCAAGATCTCACCGACGCTGTGCACAGTGGTGGGCTTGTTGGACTCTCTGGATGCTGGCAGGGTGCAGTGCCATCTGCTGCTTCTGCGGGGGACATCATCGGTGCAATGCGCGCTGCTTCGCGCCTCAAGGAGATCTTCGAAGGGCAGTTCTACATCGAAATCACCCACCACGGCATGCCAGGAGACGATGCACGCAACGATGTACTGGCTGAAGTAGCGATGCGTCTCGGCATCGAGACGGTCGCCACGAACAACGTGCACTACGCCTATCGCCACGACGCGGATCTCGCTGAAGTCCTTGCAGCCATCAGGGGCCGGCGATCCCTTGATGATGAGGATGGCTTTCGGCCCGCGACCGACCTGCGGCACCTCCGCACCCCCGATGGGATGGCGGAACGTTTCTCTCGGTACCCGGGCGCTGTCGAGCGGGCAGCGGACCTCGGGTCGTGGCTCGCGTTCGATCTGGACCTGCTCAAGCCGGAACTGCCCGACTTCCCCATGCCAGGGGCGTTCACGACCGAAGACGAGTACCTCGCCCACCTTGTACGCGAAGGGGCACGTGCTGTGTACCCAGGGTCAGAAGAGGGCATCGATCCACAGGCCAGGCGGCGTCTCGAACACGAACTCACGGTGATTCGCGA
>CAYLIR010000235.1:0-3553 GCA_964383515.1 uncultured Acidimicrobiaceae bacterium | reverse complement strand
GCATTAAGCGCACCGCCAACGTTCGTCCTGAGCCAGGATCAAACTCTCCATCGAAGTTCTTCGATGAGAACGATCCTGCGTCTGTGTCGGAACACAGACCAGGAGTGTTTTTCATCCCTCAAAAGGATGTGGCCACACGAGGACGAATCCTCTTGATGTGTGGCCGAGGCCATACGAGGACGGGGTCCTCTTGATGTATGACCGTTGGCTTTTTGTACACCCATCGTTCCTCCCACCGAGGTGGTCGGTCTGATGGTTGTTCACGCTCACCGTCGGACCCCCTCACGAGGTGGCCTTGCGGCGAGCGCCTGTCAATCTCGATCGTCCATCTTGCGATGAGCGATCGACGCACTGTTCAGTTGTCAAGGAGCCCGGATCCTGCAGCGCACAACGCAAGGTCGCGCTCTACAGGGCCTCATAGTGTAGTGCTGTCTTGGACAGACAGCACCGCCGGTCGGACTCGACCAGCGGAACGAATAGTAGCTAGCTCAGGGAGTTAGCGCACTCGTTCGCCCAGTGCCCCGTAGCAGGGGCGGTCACGTCATTTCCTGACGCTTGCCTGTATGTAAGCAGCCTCCGAGCCATACCACAACCTCGTGGTTCCCTGCGGTTCCTGCGCCCGGGAAGCTTCTCTACTACAACCCCTTCCGCGTCAGATGCATTCCCACTGATCCGTGCTCGGGTACCCTTGAACGCACCACGCACGCACGCCGACACGAGGAAGGGTACGCACGTCCGTGGAAACCGCACCCACCATCACCAGCTCCTCAGAGGACGTACCGGCGAGACTGTTGTGGCGGGGAATCGCGCATCTTCTCGATGGGGTCTTCGTGCTGCTGCTTGTCGGCGTCGGATGGTATTTCGCTGCCACGCGCATCAGCACTGCCCTCGTCCCATTCGTCAACACGGCATTCGTCGTGCTCTATGCAGTCGGTTGCGAATCCACGTGGGGGCGGACGCTCGGCAAGCGAATCCTCCGACTGCGTGTGCGAAACCAGCATGGTGCGACCCCGTCGATCGGGCAGGCACTGCGCCGGAATCTCTACTTCGCCCTCGGCCTGCTGCCGGGGTTCATCGGCGGCCTGATCGCACTCACCGTGATCGGCTGGATCGCCGCTGCCATCCTCGTCGACATCGACCATCGCCAGGGGATCCACGATCGATTCGCCTCAGAGACGTTCGTGACGAGGAGGCGGCATACCCGCACCTAGCTATCCCAGATGCTTCAGTGCTTCCCGGCGCGTCAGCCCCGACACCTCGTCTTCGTGGGCATCCACGTATGCAAGCACCCATGCCGGTGAGGTCTTGGCATACTCCCGCAGAGCCCAACCCGTAGCCTTCTGGATGAAGAACTCCCTGTCTCGCAGATTCGCCGTGCACACACGATCCAGGAAGTCGGTGTCGGTTGCCTGCTTGTGGCGCAACTGGGACAGGATGCTCGACCGGCGCAGCCACATGTCCTCTGCGGTCGCCCACTCTCCCACCCTCGACGCAGCGCGGACACGCTGGTGCAAGAGCACCGTCCCGACGAGATGCGCAGCGATCTCATCTACAAAGTCCCACCACGCACCGCTGGTGATCATCGTGCGGTACAACGGGATGCTCGACAGGGTCACGAACCGGGAGAAAGATCGGGCATAGCCGACCGCCAGGTACTTCTCCTCACGATGCGGCCCACGCCAGAGCGCACGGACGTTGTGCTGGTACTCGTTGCGCGTCGTTGCGGGAAACGCTTCGCTCAGTGTGCGGACGATGACCTTTCGGTCTCTGCTCGGCACACCGAAGAACGGCATCTGCGTTTTCATGTATGCAGCCATCTCTCTGGCGCGCACCGGGTCGGCGATCCGTTGCAACAGATCCCTTGCTGTGGCCGCGATGTCCCTGTTGGATGCGTTCACCGCTCTGCCTCGAGGCGGTACAGAGTCCCCTCAAGGGACACCACGTACAGTTCTCCGTCCCCACCGGTACCGAAGCTCGCGACCTGTGCGATGGTTCCCGTCGATTCCGTCCAGTCCGTGACGGTGCCATCACGTGTCACGCTGCGAAGGAAGCCTGTGCAGAAGTCCGAGAAGAAGTACTGTCCGTCCAGTTCCGGAATCGCACGCCCCCGGTACACGTAGCCACCGGTAATCGAGCATCCCTCATCGTGGGGGTACTCGACGAGGGGCGCCACATACGGTGCCGCGTCACAGCCATCATCCCGATAACATCGGGAGCCTTCCACTGTCGGCCATCCGAAGTTGAGCCCCTGTGCAACGGTGGCGTCGACACGGTCGATCTCCTCGATGGCGTCCTGGCCAACGTCTGCGATCCAGAGGTCTGAACCGTCGATGGCGAAACGCCACGGGTTCCGCAGCCCAACGGCCCAGACCTCGGGGGCGCCGCGCTCACCGTCTACGAATGGATTGTCGGGAGGGATCTGATAGGGTGCTCCTGCCTTCCTGTCCACATCGATCCGTACCATCGAACCCAGCAGCGTGAACGGATCCTGCCCATTGTCGTATTCGTCTCCTGCCCCTCCCCCGTCACCCATCCCTATCCAGAGATACCCGGCTGGCCCGAACGTGATCATCCCACCGTTGTGATTCCCATCCGGCTGTTCGACCGTCAGCACCAGGCGCCGCGATGCGACGGCGAACTCGCCTGCATCGACCGTGAACTCTTCGATGACCGTGTTCCCGACGTCGTTGGTGTAGTTGACGTACGCCAAGCCGTTTCTGGCGAACTCGGGATGGAAGGCCATGCCGAGCAGTCCACGCTCTCCACCGTAGGACACGTCGTCGCTGAGATCGAGAACAACCGTATGGTCGCTGTCGTTGCGAACGATCCTGCCGCTCTGCTCAACGACGAGGTCCGCTCCGCCGAGCGGATCCGCGGTGAGGAACACAGGGGCATCGAACCCATGCCCGACCTCAACGAGGACGAGCGACAACGGTGCTTGACGTTGGGGTGCATCGCCGGTGAAGGGTGCTGTGCCCGACGGCCGTGTAGCGTCGAGGGACACAGTGTCGTCCGAGGCTGTCTGTGAGGGCGAAGCGGTGTCATCGGATCCTCCGAGCACGTCCGGTGTCGAACACGCTGTCACCACGAGAGCCAGCGCCGCAAGCACGAGAACGAGCGACCGCGTGAAGGACTGCATGTTCCCACGATACGCCGCAGCGTCGCCTAGGCACGGCGAGCAGGCGCACGGCGGCACTATCGACGAGACACCAGCCGACGCCGCCCTCCCAGTGCCGCGACACCATGGTACGATGTGAACATGGCGCATACGCGGGTGGTATTCGCTGCGATCATGGTGGGGACGCTACTTGGCGTCGCTGCTTGCTCGCCGCAGGCGCCCCATGCGTCCTCGACGATGGCGACTCTGCCGACTTCCACGGCCACTTCGGCGCCCGGAACGTCCCTCACAACAACCACCCCGCCGCCCACCCGCCCCGCGACCGCGCACCAGCGCCGGGAGCTGGCCGCTGCCATCGCTGAACTGAACCGCCGCCCCGGTGCGGCGCGCGTGGCGCTGGTCGGCAATTCGCGCGGCGGCAATTCGATTCGCAAC
>CAYLIR010000234.1:0-3574 GCA_964383515.1 uncultured Acidimicrobiaceae bacterium | reverse complement strand
GTGGCCCCCACTGGTACGCACGACTCCACCAGACGACGGGGTTCGAGCGTGGGACACCGGCACCCGCGCCGTTGCCAGCCGAGCTCGACGGTATCTACAGAACCTGCCGCCCGCTGTATGGGCGGCTCACCGAGTTCGCGATCTGACCACCGGATCGGACGATCCGCGATTCAGACGGAGACAAGGCCGCTCGCTTCCTCATCCTGGCCGACATCGGAAGCATCCACGGTCGGCGACGCCGTGCGAACGGCAATCCAGTAGGCAGACGCTGTGACCGCTCCGGCGACTGCGGCAAGAATCAGGAACACCTGCGTGTTCGAAGCGAAGATGACACCCGCACCTCCAGCGATCGGGGACCGGCCGCGCCCTGGATCGAGCGCCCAGCCAGCGAGCCTGAGAATGACCGCGTACGACAACGCTGCAAGCACTGTACGCGAGGCGAGGTGCCGCACCATTGCAGGCCGCTCCTCAGCCAAGGACACGGCGACGAAGCCGACCCCGAGCATCGCGAGGAACGCGACCGCGACGACCTGTGTCAGGAACACGCGTGCGTCCGCAACCCCGGCCGCTACCGACGCAACTTCGCCAGCATCGAGTACAACGATGCCCGCGTCGCCCATGGCATGCTCGATCGCGACGACCTCGACGGGTATGCCACGCCTACGGAGTTCGCCATCGACGAGAGGAACGATCGGCGATAGCACGCTGTCGAGGTCGACCTGTGTCGTCACCCCCGGCGGTGCGAACAGGCTCTCGATGAATACGTCGACGATCGAATCGACCGCCTGGCGATACTGTGGTCGTCCCTCGATGGCCTCGACCACAGACGAAGCCGTCGCCGAGTCGAGCGACGCGGCGCTCGCGAGCCCTTCCTCGAACCATGTGTTGATCCGATCTGTGGCACGATCCGAGTCGATCATCGTGCGTGCCGCGGTCTCGATGGTCGCGCTGTCCACCGCAACGGTTCTCCCCCATATGCCGATGAGGAACAGCGACGTTGCCAGACCGAAGGCCCAGAGGACGACGGAGAGCGCGACAGACCGCGGGCGTACGTGCCCTGGCACCGGTTGCTGGGTGTTGCGCGGCGCAGTTTCCATTCCATTGAGCGTATCTGACCGCTGCTGTACCCCAACGGCCGCTAGCGTCCCACCCGTGGATCAATTGATAGACCTCGACCTGCTCGTCAAGCAGATGGCGCTCGCATTCGGTGCCGCGATGGTGCTCGGCAACCTGTGGGCGATCATCCAGAACAAACGAGGAAAGACACCGAAGGGCGAGACCGGGGAGTTCCATGCTGTGCGGGCCTACTGGCTTCTCGCTGTGGGCGTTCTCGTCGCCGCGTGGGGCGCCGCAAGCCTGCTCGCCTAGCGCTCCACATCGGTGTCGATCTTCACAGCCAACAGACCATGGGCTGTACGCAGCGAGCGTTCGACATCCTCGGGGCGCTCACCCGTAGCGAACAGGAACCCCAGATAGCGCGATCCTTCCGGGAGCGCCTGCACGACCTTCCCGTTCGCGATCGTTTGATTGAACGCGGTGATCCCTTCCACACCAAGCGCTGCCGCGGTACCGTCGATGCCAAGGAGCCTTCCATCGTTCGGAATGGGGATCATCAACACACCGGCGGCTGCTGTTGCACTGTTGAGGCCTGTTCCCGGAAGTCCAAGGGCGCTGCGGATGAGCACCGACTCAAGCGATTCGCCGAGCAGTCCGAAGGTCAATGCACGCCCACACAGACCACCGATCGGCCGTGCCGCTATCTCGATGAGGGTGGGGCCGTCGGCCGCAATCCGCACTTCGGCATGCACAGGGCCAGATACGAGTCCCATAGCATGCACTGCATCCTCCACGACTGTGATCGTCGACTGCTGGACCGTCGGCGCATGGCGTGATGGAGTCACGAACATGGTCTCTTCGAAGTACGGCCCATCGAGCGCATCCGGCTTGTCCAGCAGCGCCAACACGACCAGGTCGCCGTCGACGACCATTCCCTCCACAGCCACCTCCTGCCCAGCGATGAACTCCTCGACGAGGAGGTCCGCATCCGGATCGCCCCCATTGTCTCCGACGATGCTGCGGATGCGGTCCTCTGCTATCTGGGCTTCCTCGTCGGTATCGACGCGGATCACCCCACGACTTGCTGACAGATGGCGCGGCTTGACGACACACGGATACCCGACAACGCGCGCTCGATCGGCAACCGTGCCCCTCGCCGCGAGAAGAAACGCTGGCTGGGGGATGCTCGCACCAGCAAGCAGCCCACGCATCTGTGCCTTGTCTCTCGTCGCTGCGGCGGCGGCAGCTGGATTCGATGGGATCCCGGCCATGGCGGACGCGAGCGCTGCGATGACCACGCCCGCATCGTCCGCCGCAAGGACTGCGTCCGGTTTCGGTTTCAGGTTCGCTATGCGCGCAGCGGACCATTCGGCACGTTGGAAGTCGATGTACAGCGAGCGAGAGCGCCCAACGTCCCCCATTGGCAGGTCGCCGTCTGATGCAACGACGAGGTCAACGCGCAGTGCCATCGCAGCCGATATGAAGTCCGCTGTTCGGTAGCTCCCAGACGGCACGACCACGGCGACGAGAGGGTTCCGTCCGCGTCGCGGCACAGCACCCGTATCATCGTCGAATAGTTCGTCCCCGTATCCGAGTAGGTCAACAGTCATGGCATCCGATCCTCGTATTCTCACGATCACCGAGCAAGCGCTCGCAAAGCTCCTTGCCATCCGCTCGAGCGAGCCGGATGCCGAGGATCTCGCACTCGTGCTCGCGATCACCGGTGCCAAAGGTGCGGAGTTCACCTACGCGATGCATATGACGCCGCTCGATCAGGTCCACGCGGATGATATCGTCGAACACCACGGAGACCTTCCTGTGGCGATTCCCCAGGCAAGTGCGGAGAACCTCACAGGAGCGACGATCGACATATCGAAGAGCCTTGTCAACCCCGGCCTGAGCATCGACAACCCGAATTCCCCTTCTCCCCAGATCCTCGGTACAGGGTCGCCTGCCGACCTCTCCGGGCCAATTCCTGAACGCGTTGAGCAGGTCATCCGTGAACAGATCAACCCGGCGATCGCCGCTCACGGTGGATCCACCGAACTGGTCGCTGTTGAGGGCTCCACTGCCTACGTGCGCCTTGGCGGTGCATGCCAGGGCTGTGGGCTCGCGGGCGTGACGCTGTCGCAAGGCATCGAGGCGACCATCCTCGCGATGGTCCCTGAGATACTCCAGGTGATCGACGTCACCAACCACAACGAGGGTGACAACCCCTACTACGAGCAGGAGAAGAAGTAGAGGCTTCGGCGTAGATCACGGACATGTACGCGCCGCATGTGCGCGAGACACCTGGAGAACGGTGCGTTGTAGACTTGTGCACACGCGGGTGTAGTTCAATGGTAGAACATCAGCTTCCCAAGCTGAATACGGGGGTTCGATTCCCCTCACCCGCTCGTCGACTGCTGCGGCCTCTCCCCGAGTAGGCCGCTCCCCGAGACTCGCAAGGCCCACACCTTCGCTCGGGCGTGTTCGAGCTTGGGACGGACCCCGCCAGCGGTTCAACTCCTGACAAGCT
>CAYLIR010000233.1:0-3597 GCA_964383515.1 uncultured Acidimicrobiaceae bacterium | reverse complement strand
AACGAAGGACGCTGTGTATGTCATGTTCGCGTGAGCCGATCCGATGAGAGGATGGACACGAGGTGTCCGATGAACACGATGGCCGCCACACTGGCGAACACGATCAGCAGGCTCCGTGAAGCGACGAGATCGCCGCGCTGTGTATCGACGATGGCTGCAATGAGGATGAGCATGGATGCTTCGACCGCACCGAGGATCCTGTGGAACGGAACACGATCGACGATGCCGCGAAGCAAGCCGGCAGTTCCGCGGATCGCCGGTGGAGCATCAGGGAGGGCTCCCATCCCGCGTCTGACACGGGACACATCGACGAGGTCTGTCTCCACCTTGATGAGGACCGCAACGATCGCCACGGTGAATCCAACCATCGTCCAGATCGGGACCGAAAAGGACTCGGACGCGCGAAGGCCGAACGCAGCGAAGATCGTGGCATCGATGGCGTAGTGCCCGAGCCGGTCGAGGTAGACACCTCTGGGGCTTTCCGTGCTCGTACATCGTGCGATCTCGCCATCGGAGCAGTCGAGCACGAGGTAGAGCTGCATCAGCAGCGCACCGATGGCTGGACCGGTGAAGCCCGGGAGAGCGACGAGGACGGCCCCACCGAGGCCGACGAGGATCATCAGCGCAGTCACGGCGTCTGCGCTGATCCCGGCACGGACGGCGAGCCATGTGGCATAGATGGACACGCGTCTGGCGTAGACGCCGCTCAGCCAGTGTTCTGCGTTGCGGCGCCCGAGCGTCGATGGAGGCTGGGCCAGCGATCGCAGTTCGTGCATCGGCATCGACCGGATGTGTTTGTCTTGCCCGTGTTCCATGGGACGATGATACGTTTCGATACCCTCCAAACCGTTTCAGGCGGCCACCCGGTGTGTTTGCGATGGACGGATGGATCGTCAGTGTGTCCATCAGGTCGTTCCCGTATGGCGATGCAGCGCACAGGCTCCGCTCTACACTTGCCGCCGACGATCCGCGGGGCACCACGGACAGTCGTTCGAAGGTATCAACCCGTAGCCCGATGGTGGAAGGACGGTTCGGTGGACGGAACACAGGGAACGCAGCGGTCTGTGCTGTCTGTTGCTCAGCAGGCACAGGTGCTCACGGTCTCTGGTCGCTTCGGGTCCGATATGCAGCCTCCCGCCTCTCTCGTCCTTGTGGAGCGTTCGACAGGGAGGGATGTCGTACGGGTGCCGGTCGATGGTGATGGTACCCATTTCGTGGCCACGGTCGATCTCGCCACGTGCGACACGCGCGACGATGAGATCCTCGACGCCTATTTCGAGGGCGACGGTCCTCTAGCTAGCGGACAGCGGTCCAGGGTCGGTAGGTTCGCTGTGACCGAGCCGATCGATGTTCGCGATGCCACTGGGGTTGCCGCGTACCTGACCGTGCGGGGCAATGTGTCCGTGTGCAGCCCGGACGTTCGCCCAACGCCCGTCAGGATCAGTGAAACGAAGATCCGGATCCGTTCAGGTGTGATGGAGATCTCAGCCGTGTTGCAGACGTTCTCGTTGGCGGCCGATACGGTTGTGCTCATGCTCAACGAGCGGGAAGGGACGGAGTCCTACCGCGTCGATGTTGCCGTCGAACTCCGGTCCGAACCTTCCGTCGCCTACGGACTGCACACCTACAGCATCGCGGCGCGAATCGATGCGCGCGACGTTGTGCGCCGTATCGAGTTCTCCGATTCGGATGCGCTCGATCCCGTTGTCGAAGTCGGGCTCCACGGTGTCCATGACGGCCCCGCAAGGGTTCACATTCCCGCACCCTCGCTGAGACAGCGCCTGCTGCTCAAACCCTTCACCGTCCCAGATGGTGAAGAGGTCGTGCTCTTCGATCCGTACTTCACGTTCAAGAAGCGGAGGCTTGCTGTGCGTGTCGAGCGGTTTGACGCAGGCACATATGCCTACATGCGGCGGATCCGGTGGTTCGCCCCCGTTCTTCGAGCCATCGGCATCGTCAGGGGCACCTGGCTCATCGGGGAGCTCCCGTACAGGGCACGTGACAACGGCGCAAGGTTCTTCCGCCATGTGCGAACTCGGCATCCGGAGCGACGGGCGTTCTATGTGCTTGAGCCGGGTTCGCCTGATGCCGAGTTCGTATCCGGGCTTGGCAACATCGTCGAGTATCGGTCGCGTGAGCACGTTCGGCTTGCTCTTGAAGCGAAGCGGCTCATTGGGACACACCACTTCGAGTACCTGTTGCCGACTTGGCACAAGGGGTTTGCCAGGCATGCACGTGGAACTCGCGTGTTCCTGCAGCACGGCATCATGGGCGTCAAGAACATGGTGTCGCTCTACGGTGCACACACTGGGCTGATGGCGGATCAGTTCGTGGTGAGCTCAGCGTTCGAGAAGGAGATGATCGTCAACGACTTCGGATACAAGCCCTCTCAGACAGCGATCACGGGCCTTGTCCGATTCGACGATCTTCTCACCGATCCTCGCGAGCCGCAGCGTCGAGTCCTCGTTGTGCCGACGTGGAGGGACTGGCTGTTCACCGACGAAGATGTTGCCTCGAGTGAGTACCTCGAACGCTGGCTTGAGTTTCTCGACGACAGGCGATTCATCGAGCTGCTCAGCACCGAACGCGTCACGCTCACACTCATGCTCCATCCGAACATGCAGCGCTTCACGAACCACTTCGTGCGTGATGGTGTGGAGGTGCTCACCATGGGGGATGCTGACTTGCAGCCACTCCTCAAGTCGAGCGCGCTCCTCGTCACGGACTATTCGAGTGTCGCGTTCGATTTCGCCATGCTCCACCGACCCGTCGTGTACTACATGTTCGATCGTGGGAGGTTCCTTGCTCGAGCTTCACATGTTGACGTATACGAGGATCTTCCTGGAAGGATCGTGGCAACGGCGAGTGACCTTGTCGATGCGATTGCAGATGCCATCTGGTCGGGGTTCGTCCCAGACAGTGTCTACACCCAGCGCGCGCATCGCCTTTTCGAGTACGGGGATACCAACTCTGCCGAGCGCGTCTATGAGCTTGTGCGCCACGCCAAACGCACCGTCCATGTGTGGAACAGGATCGCTCGCAGCGATGTTGGGAGAACGATCGCTCGCAGATACCGATCCTCGCGTGCGTATCTGCCGTCGATGCGCGCGCTGTTCCGCTTGGCAAGGACCCTGCCCCGCAAGCGATCTGTCCTCTTCGAGTCCAGTCTCGGCCGTCACTACGCAGGGAACCCACGGTACCTCTATGAGGAACTCGTCGGCCGCCGGGAGTCGGCCGACACAGTGTGGGTCCTGAACACAACGACACGCATGAAGGACCCTGCAACCCGCAAGGTCGCACGCAACACCCCTGGCTTCTACTGGCAGCTCGGAAGGGCACGTGCCTGGATCACCGACCAGCATTTTCCGCACGGCCTTCGTCCGGCGAGAGGCACATCGTTCATCCAGACGTGGCATGGCACGCCGCTCAAGCGGATGTTCTTCGACCAGGGCCAGATCGTCGGCCAGCCCGACGACTACGTTGCAAAGACCACGAAGCGGCTCTCCTACTGGGACGTGATGCTTGCCCAGAGCGAACGTGCAGCCGAGCTGTTCCGCTCGGCGTTCCGATTCACCGGCTCCATGCTGACGACGGGAT
>CAYLIR010000232.1:0-3607 GCA_964383515.1 uncultured Acidimicrobiaceae bacterium | reverse complement strand
GCCAAGATCGCTGCTGGTCGGCATGAACGGACCGATACCCGGTCGAACTGTCGCAACGGGAACCGCGACAGGACACTGTCTTCACCGTCTGATGATCTTGAGTTGCGGATCCCGAAACTGCGCGCCGGGTCGTTCGTTCCGTCGCTACTCGAACCCAGGCGTCGGGTCGATGAGGCGTTGTGGGCACAGGTCATGACCGCGCTTATCACTGGGACATCAACACGCAAGGTCGATGACCTCGTGAAAGCACTCGGCTGTGACACAGGTGTTTCGAAGTCGACTGTGAGTCGGATCTGTGCTGAGATCGATGAACAGGTCTCCGTGTTCCGTACCCGGCGGTTGGATCACCTCGAGTTCCCGTACGTGTATCTCGATGCGACCTATGTGAAAGCCCGCGTCGATCACCACATCGTTTCGAGGGCTGTGGTGATTGCTACCGGGGGCCCAGCCGAAGGGGACCAGGGAGGTCCTGGGCCTCGATGTTGGCGATTCTGACGACGAAGTGTTCTGGACCCAGTTCCTCAGATCACCCAAAGACCGTGGTCTCGGCGGGGTGAGACTTGTGATCTCTGGTGCCCGCTGCGGGTTGAAGACCGCCATCGGGCGCGTGTTCCAAGGCACCGCGTGGCAACGTTGCAAGGTGCATCTGATGAGGAACCTGATGATCCACATTCCCAAGAGCCACAAACAGATGATGGGAGCAACCATTCGCACCATATTTGTGCAATCCGACACCGGCTCGACCTGCACCCAACTGAGACAGGTCGTTGAGCTCCTTGAGAACCGGTATCTGGAAGCTGCCGCGCTTCTTGCTGAGGCTGAACATGACGTCACAGCGTACGCTGTGTTTCCACACGCGCATTGGTCCAAGATCGCCTCGACGAACCCATTGGAGCGAGTGAACGAGGAGATCCAACGGTGTTCCAATGTCATCGGGATCTTCCCGAACGATGAATCCGTGATCCGCCTCGTCGGTGCCGTCCTCGCCGAAACCCACAACGAATGGTAAACCGCCGACCGTCCCTACATGAGCCTCGAGAGCCTCGCCCAAACCCGCCTCCGACTCATCGAACCAGACCAACTCGAGGAGGTGACCCCAGCACTGGAACCAGCAATCGGCTAAAAAGAGAACAACAAGGCCGACGCGGTGTCACCCCTACACCACTCAACGGGACACTGCCCAATTCTCCAGATCGCGTGCAACGGAATCGGCTGGGGTCGGTGAGTGCAGGCGCTGGCGGCTGTACCGATCGAGCTACCGGTCGTGAACCGAGCAACGGTCGAGATGATCGCAAGCCGCGTGGACAGCCGAACGTCGATCCGGATCATCGGATGGGCACCCAGGCTCTGTAGAATCACCGAGACGATGCAGGGAGGGTCACTTCCATATGCGCAGAGGAATCGTCAACACGACACTCACTGCTGCAGCGGTAGGGATCATACTGCTCACGGCAGGTTGTTCCGCAGGTCGCTCCAGCATGGGCCCGCAGCGACCGGAGCCGTCCGAACCTGCCACGGGACCTATTGTCGCGAGCATCGATGTCGCAGATACGACGTTCGTGATGCACGATGAAGGTGACGGGTGGGTCGCTGTCGAGGTCCTGTATCCCGGTCTCCAGACAACGATCGAGCGCGCTCCGTTCAACACCTGGAATGTGCTGAGCGAGACGTCGACTTGCGGGTGGCTCGTCGAATCCGGCGCAGAGGTACCAGGTGAATGCGATGTCGATCTCCCGAGGATCCTCTACGGACGGGTCACAGATCCCGACATCGGGTACGTGTGCATCGGCACGATCAATCAGAGGGATGGAGATCCGGGTTTCAGCGTCCCCGGAGCCAGGTTCCTCACACCCGACGCGAACGGCTACATCCTCGAAGAAGCACAACCAGGCGAGGGGCCCTTTCCTCACTTCCTGTCTGCAGGTGGGTCGCGTCTCGGTGATCCGCCGCTCGACGCACCGTCGGGTCCCATCTATGAGGCATGCGAAGCTGCCACGGGTATCGAAGAACCCGAGAAGGTCGTGTGGGTCGACCTGCAGCTCGTCCTCGACGAGTCGCTGTCGGGAAACGACGATCTGACAGTCATGATCGTCAGCGGTCTCGACCGGGGAGGGATCAGCACCAGCACCTACAAAGGCAACGATGGGTATCTGCCGACGTTCGGGGTGACTCCCACGGCACACCGATTCTTTGTGGAACTAGTCGACGAGAATGCCTCAACGTCGATCATGAGTGTAGATCTTGAATGGCCAGACGAGATCCACGAACTGCTCTCCTCTGAGGAGGCCTGTGATGGCATCTCAGTTGTGGAGGTGAGTCTTGCAGAGGGTGTGCTTGACGGTTCCACCGATGCGGTCGATGTCCGGTTCGTCGGGTCCGATTGCCCAGGCAACGGCGAGCATTCCGGATCGTCTTCGCAGCCGGACACTCCAGCATCCATCGGGGAGTCTGTTGTGCCCTCAGTACCTTCGCACGCGCTCGGTCCAGACCTCTGTCCCGACATGGATGAGCAACATCCCGACGCAAACATGGTCTCCGACGACGGCATGGTCGTCGCCGAATTCGGCTTCGCTGATGGGTCCGTGTTCCTGGTTAGGAACGACCAGCAAGATGTGACCTACTTCACTGTTGCGGAGTGCTTCTCAGGCGGAGGCGAAGGATTCTCGGGTGGCGGACCGGGCGAGACCTGGCAGGGATGCTATCGCGTGGACTACTCAGATGCCGGGTATGCAATCGTGATTGTCGAAGACCCGAGCTGGTCCGTGGCGGTGAACGGTGAACCGGTCGACGTTGGGCAGACGGGGGATGGTCTTGGTGCCGTGCTGATCGAAGGCTCATTCGACCGACCTCCCTCGGTGGAGGTCTTGACCGACGGTGCCTGTGGCTAGTGTCCCGAGTCGGAGAAGGCTCGCGTTTGATGGTTGAGTGGCGTACCGCGTCGTCTATGGCTATCAAAGGTCGACCCAAGGCAGTGTTGGTGCTCTCAGATGGTGAGCGTGAGACGTTGCAGCGGTGGGCTCGCCGGACGAAGTCTGCTCAGGTGTTGGCGCTGCAATGCCGGATCGTGTTGGCGTGTGCCGAAGGCAAGACGTCAAGGCGGTCGCTGCCGATGTCGGAGTGAATTCGGCCACCGTGTCGAAGTGGCGTCGGCGCTTCCTCGAGAACCGTCTCGACGGTCTCGGTGATGCGCCGCGTCCCGGCGCGCCGCACAGCATCACCGACGCCGACGCGGAGCGGGTGAATGTCACAACGCTCGAGGAGTCCCCTATGGGTGCGACGCATTGGTCGACGCGGTCGATGACCAAGAGAGTCGGCATGTCGCAGTCGGCGATCAGTCGGATCTGGCGGGCGTTCGGTCTCAAGCCCCACCCGATTGAGGATTTCACACTGCCACCGGACCCGTAGTTCATCGACAAGCTCCGCGACGTCGTCGGGTTGTGTCTCCCCCCCCAGAAGCAGCGGTCGTGCTCTGCGTCGACGAGAAGACCCAGGTCCAGGCACTCGATCGCACCGCACCGATCCTCCCGCTGATGTCCGGAGTCTCCCAACGCCCAACCCACGACCGTAAGCGCAACGGCACCTCCGACCTGTTTGCCGCACTCGACAT
>CAYLIR010000231.1:0-3628 GCA_964383515.1 uncultured Acidimicrobiaceae bacterium | reverse complement strand
CCGATGCGCTTCGGGAATCTCATCCACAGCGTCCTGGAACTCGTCGAACGTGCCGCGGCGTCGACAGGCCGCGAGCACGCATCGTACGAAGAGGCGCTCGCGGTTCTCGACGACCTGTGGGAGGACGAAGGGTTCGGTGACAATGCCATCGGCATGTCGTGGAAGCAACGCGCTGAGCAAACCCTCGCACACCTCTATGCGAAGTGGCCGAAGTCTGGGGAGCCTGTCGCGTTCGAGCGGACCCTCGAGATGCAGATCGGCGGTATCGCGTGGAGGGGGAAGGCGGATCGCATCGAGCAGCGCGGCACAGATCTGGTGGTCGTCGACTACAAGACATCGGCCACTGCTGTGAACCGAGCCGATGCCAGCGAATCGATACAGCTTGGCTTCTACCTCCTTGCAGCCACACAGGACAGGGAACTCGCACAGCTCGGTCAGTTCACGGGCGCCGAGTTCTGGTATCCGCGCCAGGATCCCAACAAGGACAGCATCGTCACGCGTAGCTTCGACATGGAGCTGCTCGACGATGTGCGGACACGCCTTGAGGACATCACCGAGGCGATCGTAGACGCGCGGTTCCCCCCCATTCCCGGCTCGCATTGTGCACGATGCGACGTGGCGCTCGTGTGCCCAGCGCGCGACGAGGGACAGGAGGCGTTCACCCGATGAGTGCCTTTGTCCCAACGCCGGAACAGCGCGCCATCATCGAGTATCCAGCGGTTCCCTTGCGCGTCGCGGCTGGGGCAGGGACAGGGAAGACCACAACCATCGTTCAGCGACTCGCCGCTGCCGTCGACGCGGGCGGGGATCCAACGCGGTCACTCGGGATCACGTTCACGAACAAGGCCGCAGACGAACTCAGGACCAAGCTCCGCGAAGCCATCGGGTCGCGTGACGATGGCCGAGAGGTCGAAGTCACGACCTACCACGGATTCGCCTCATCCCTACTCGACGAATTCGGTGCCTATGTGGGCTACGAGCCGACAGCATCGCTCATGGACGAAGGGCATCGAACCGAACTCGCATACCGAATCCTGAACGACCTCGACGACACGGATCTCGACCTCTCCGCACTCTCACAGCGCAGGAAGGAACTCCTGAACGTCGCCGATGCGCTCACCGCGAACTTGCTGACGCCAGACGACGTGCTCGACCTCGCACCGTCCAACCTCGACGAGGTGTGGCGGAAGCGGATCTCCCTCATCACGGCGGCGGAGCGCTTCGCGGTAGCGAAGCGGGCACTCGGGTTCTTCGAGTACGCAGACCTCATCGCTCTGTCGGTGAACATCGTTGAACGTTTCCCCGATGTGGCGAGACGCATCGCAGACCGGTACGACACGATCCTGCTCGACGAGTACCAGGACACCGACCCCGCACAGCGCAGACTCCTCACTGCGATCTTCGGCGGGGGGAAGGCCGTTACCGCTGTTGGAGACGCGGATCAGACGATCTACGCGTGGAGGGGAGCGTCGCTCGAGAACTTCGCTGCCTTCCCCAAGCACTTCCCGCGAACAGACGGACACGCGACCGAGACACTGCCGTTGAGCATCAACCGCCGTTCAGATACCCGCATCCTGGATCTTGCGAACGAGATCCAGGCGATGCTACCGCGCATCGATGGGGCACAGCCGCTGCAACCCGGCCCCGCAGCTCGACCGGGTGAGTTGATGGTCGGCTGGTTCGGCACCGACAGCGAGGAAGCCGCGTGGATCGCTGATCAGATCCTCCAACGACACGCAGCAGGGGCAGACTGGTCCGACATCGCCGTGCTCTGCAGGAAGAGGACATCCATCACGCCGATCATCAGCGCGATCCGCGATATGGGGATCCCCTATGCAGTCAGCTCGATGGGCGATCTGCTCACGGTGCCCGAAGTGAGCGATCTCGTCTCCTGGATGCATGTCCTCGCCGACCCTGGAGACGAGGCACACGTGCTGCGCATCTGGATGGGCGGACGGTACCGCATCGGTATGCACGACATCTCCCTCCTCGCACGATGGTGCCAGGGCGATGGCACCCGCGATCTGGGCACAGCGACCGAACACCTCGACGAGATCTCTGGCCTCTCTCCCGACGGCGCGGAATCACTGAGTTGGTACGCTGCCTCGCTCGGTGAGCTCGTGGCAAAGGCCCAGGTCCTCCCGGTCGCATCGATCGTCGCTGAGATCGTTGAACACCTTGGACTGTGGGACGAGATCGCTGCGTTGCCGCCTACTGCGGCGACGACGGCGCGCGCCAACGTCGGGAGGTTCATCACGATCGCCAACACATGGACACCACTCGACGGCGCATCCACGCTCGCCGCGTTCCTCAGGTACCTCGCCGCCCTCGACGAGGCATCGGGGTCACGCGACCTTGACGAAGCCGTCGAGGTCGCAGACAGCGTTGTCCAGGTGATCACGGCACATGCCGCCAAGGGACTCGAGTGGCCCATCGTGTTCCTGCCCTCGCTCACGCAAGGAACATTCCCGTCGCGTTTTCGCAGCTTCGACGATCCGGCGAAGAAACCGACGTCGCTCCCCTATGAGGCACGGCTCGACCGATCGTCTTTCCTCGAGGCAGCCGCTGCGGGCCCTGGGAAAGAACGGGATGCTGTACTGCGCGAACGACACGCCCACCAAGAGTGGCGGCTTGCATACGTCGCCGTGACCAGAGCCAAGCGTGCGCTCATCATGACCGGCCATGCCTGGGACGCAACGGTGAAGAACCCACGCACGCCCTCGCCGCTGCTGACGATCGCTCGCGATCTCCCTGGGACAACACTCGGATCTCAGACCATCGATCTCGAAGATCGACCACAGCCTGAGCCCTACGTCGAACCGCCACCGGATCCCGATCCGCACTTCGATGCAGGCTGGTTCCGTGCGCTGCACAAGGTCCTGGCTGACCCCGGGTGGGTGGCAGACACGTTCCCCGATATCGTTGATGCGGTGGAAGAACGACGCGACCAGCTCATCATGGAGATCGCCCACCTCAAGGAACCCGAGGTGGCTGCACAAGACACACCCTTCGCGACATCCGTGACCAACCTCGTTGCACTCGCTGAATGCCCGCTCAAGTTCAAGTGGATCCACCATGACAGGCTCCCAAGACGCCCGGGAATGGCAGCGAGGCTCGGCACACAGTTCCACCGCAAAGTCGAGCTGCACAACCTCGGTGTCGTGTCCCTCAACGACCCTGCGTTCGACCGCACGGCGCCAGAGACATCCGTTGGAGAGCCATCTGAGACAACGAGCACGCGCACAGACCCATGGAGAACCTTCCAGACATCGCGTTTCGCTGACCTGCGCGCCGCGGTCGCTGAGACTCCATTCGTGCTTGAGATCGGTGGTGGCGTCATCCGGGGCAAGATCGACGCCATCTACATAGACGAAGACGGCAGTTGGGAGATCGTCGACTACAAGTCGGGGAACCGCAGAGACAGCAGTGCTCGCGACGTTCAACTCGAGGTGTATGCGCTCGCCGTCGCTGACGGAGCCGTGTCAGCCGAGGTCCCTGCATCGATGCGCGTGACGTTCGCCTACTTCGGGGGCGACACATGTGAAGAAGCTACGGTTGCCGTCGACGCTGCATGGTCGGATGCCGCCCGCGACCACATCGAGGCGCTCATGGCCGTAGCTCCTGAGGG
>CAYLIR010000230.1:0-3630 GCA_964383515.1 uncultured Acidimicrobiaceae bacterium | reverse complement strand
AACCTCGACGCTGCCAACCATCTTCATGCGCTTCTTGCCCTCTTTCTGTCGCTCGAGCAATTTGCGCTTCCTGGTTATGTCACCGCCATAGCACTTCGCTGTCACATCCTTGCGTTTCGCCTTGACCGTTTCACGCGCGATGATCCGTGACCCGATCGCTGCCTGGATGGGCACATCGAAGAGTTGCCTCGGGATGAGCTCTCGGAGCTTCTTGACCATCGCCCTGCCGTATGCGTACGCCTTGTCCTTGTGGACGATCGTTGAGAACGCATCGACGGGTTGGTTGTTCAACAGGATGTCGACCCGCACAAGGTCAGACACCTTGTACTCATCGGGTTCATAGTCCAGCGAGGCGTACCCGCGTGTCCTCGACTTGAGGAGATCGAAGAAGTCGAAGACGATCTCAGACAGAGGCATGAGATAGTGGAGCTCGACACGCTCGGGCGACAGATAGTTCATCTCCCCCATCTCCCCGCGTTTGCTCTGAACGAGCTCCATGACCGTGCCGATGTACTGTGCAGGCGTGATGATCATGACTTTCACGTATGGCTCTTGTATCGAAGCCAACGTCGCGACAGCGGGCAGATCCTGAGGACTCTGCACCGCGACCGTTGTCCCGTCTGTCAGGTTCGCTATGTACTCCACTGAAGGCGCTGTTGCGACAAGATCGAGGTCGTACTCGCGCTCGAGCCGCTCCCTGACGATCTCCATGTGCAGCAATCCGAGGAACCCGACCCGGAATCCGAACCCGAGCGCACGGCTCGTCTCTGCCGCGTACTGGAGCGACGAATCGTTCAACCTGAGCTTGTCGAGTGCCTCCCGCAACCGCTCGAAATCGTCGCCATCCGTGGGGAACAGGCCGGAGAAGACCATCGGCTTCGGTTCCGCATATCCAGGGAGTGCGTCCTTCGCTGGCCTGGCTGTATGCGTGACCGTGTCACCAACACGGATATGGTCGATCTCCTTGACGCCGGTTATCACATAGCCGGCCTCCCCTGCACTGAGTGTGCCCGTTCGCTCGATGGCGGGACGACGCACGCCGACCTCGTCGGCCGTCAGCTTGATGCCGTTCGCCATGAACGCGATCGAGTCACCTTCCGACAGGGAGCCGTCAACGACCCGGATAAGAGCCACAACACCCCGATAGGTGTCGTAGTACGAGTCGAACACGAGCGCACGCAGGGGGGCGTCGGGATCACCGCATGGTGGGGGAAGCGTCATGACGATCGTTTCGAGCAGGTCGTCGATCCCAACGCCGGACTTCGCCGAGACCCGAACCACGTCGTCAGTGCTGCCGCCGAGAATACCGACAAGCTCTTCGGCGACCGCATCGGGGTCTGCTGCGGGAAGGTCGATCTTGTTCACGACAGCAACGATCTCAAGGCCAGCTTCGACCGCCATGTAGGCGTTCGCAAGGGTCTGGGCTTCGACGCCCTGGGAAGCATCGACGAGCAGCAGGGCACCTTCGCATGCTTCGAGGCTTCGAGAGACCTCATATGAGAAGTCCACGTGCCCTGGCGTATCGATGATGTTCAGTTCGTACTCGATGCCGTCGTTGGCTGTGTAGTCGATTCGCACGGCATTCGCCTTGATCGTGATACCTCGTTCCCTCTCGAGATCCATCTCGTCGAGGAACTGCGCTTTCATGTCGCGCTCGGAGATGGCGCCAGTGCGCTCCAACAACCGATCGGCGAGCGTCGATTTCCCGTGGTCGATATGAGCGATGATGCTGAAGTTGCGGATACGCGATTGATCCATGGACATCTCCGGTGGGATCCACAGGGGGTGTGGAACGATTCCAGTGTACCGTTGTGACGCTCCGCTGCTACCATTGCAGCGATTCCCATCACCTCAAGAGGTTCCTTTCGCATGGCCAACATCAAGTCACAGATCAAACGCAATCGCCAGACTGAACGGCGAAACGAACGCAACCGCGCGATCCGTTCAGAATTGAAGACCCGGGCGAAGGCCGCGATCACCGCCGCCGAAGCTGGCGACGCCGATGCGGCCAACCGTGCACTTGTCGAGGCACAAAGGCGTTTCGATATGGCGGTTACCAAGGGCGTGCTCCACAAGAAGACCGCAGCGCGCCGTAAGGCCCGCCTCACCGCCCAGGTGCGCTCGCTCCTCCCAACGTAGGTCTCCCCATGACCGAACATGAAGGCAAATGGCTGACGCCTGCCGCACTCTCGAGGCTCGAAGAAGAGCTTGCCTACCTGACGACCACCGGTCGTGAAGAGGTGGTCGCGCGCATCGCCGAAGCCCGCGACCACGGAGATCTCAAGGAGAACTCCGAGTACGACACCGCCAAGAACGATCAGGGCATCATGGAAGCCCGTATTCGCCAACTCCAGCATCTGATCGACACTGCCCACGTCACGGAGGTAGACGATTCTGGTGCTGTAGCGGTCGGTACCGTGGCAACGGTGATCGACGGGGATGGTGACGAGATGGAGTTCTTCGTCGCTCCTGCTGAGAACAAGGTCAGTGGCATGCTCCTCGCTTCACCGGACAGCCCGCTCGGTGCAGCACTCCTCGGTGCACACCCCGGAGATGAGGTCACGTACGAGGCCCCAGGCGGAACCTTCACCTATACGGTGAAGTCCGTCCACGTCTACAAAGGCTGATACTTCGCTGGACTACCGGCGCGTGAGCACCGCGCTCAGATGGAGTTGATGGGGTTCGCCAACCGCGCCCATCCACAGCTCATAGCTGAGTGTGTCACCATCGGTTGTGATCTTTCTATCGACAGACAGCACCTCTTTGGCCGTTCGCGTCTTCGCTACGACATCAGACCTGAATGCCACTGCTGTTCCATCCACCGCCCCCATGTGCACTTCGACGATTCCCGAAGGCTGGGCGATCACCAACTCCGCTCCCGCACCTGCGACCGGCCGTACGTAGCCGCATTCGGTATGCAGCGGCATGCCGGCCTCGGGATGCTCCCCCTCCCTCCACGTCTTCTGGGAGTAGTGCAGGAACGGCTTGCCTGGAGGCGCTGCGAACGTGACCTCCTCGCCATACGCGAAGTCGTCGATGGTCGGGTAGATTCCGACGCCCGACCCCTTCCAGGTGCCGAGGAGAAAGCTGAGGGGTGCGATGTCTGGGTGTATGTCCATGGAGAACACCCTAGCGAGCGGTGTGTACGCGACATCGGTCCGAATACGGGAACAAGCGGGGTTCCCGTGTGCACGCATCGCGACAATTGCCCTGCTCCATCCCCACGACCGGACACCGTTCATGACGCAAGGCCTGCCCAAGCCGCGTCGACTCTTGGCGACACCTCCATACGCCGCGCTCGCCGCTTCGCTCATGAACGATACTCACTGGAGGTCACGAAGCCGATCTCGGCAGCATGGGAGGGGACGGGCCTACTCGGTGCGTACGCAGTTGCCGCTGAAATCGCCAGTATTGTCGTAGCCGACTGGGCAGAGGGTGCGGTCATCGACGGAGACAACCGAGATGTCGACATCGCCGAGGACCGCATCGGTAAGGTCAACAGCATACAGGCCGGTACGGTCGTCGACGAGGGCACCTTCGAGGCTGGTAACGACGATCGGTGAGGAGAGAAACGGACCTCGCCCGTCCACCCCGCGCAGATCGACCCCGCTGAGGTCTATCGCGATGGGC
>CAYLIR010000229.1:0-3641 GCA_964383515.1 uncultured Acidimicrobiaceae bacterium | reverse complement strand
TGACCTGTGCATTTGGGTTCCCGCGTAGTTTCGTGACGGAGAACCGCGAGACGGATCTGAGAGTTCCAGACGACTCGTCGGTTACGTTTCAGCTATTCGTTGGGCCGAGCTTCAATGGAAGTAGTCTCTCGGTCGCAGGTGCCCTGTACAACATGGCAGCGTGGAGCGCGCTGTTCACTGCCGCGATCGTGTTCGCGGGGCCGTGGCTATCGCGGCGACGCCTGTTCCGGCTGACAATCCCGTCCGTCGTGGTCACAGCGATAGCACCACTGTTCGTCGTCGCTGGACCGGAGATACCGAATTTGAGAGGGGCCACCGACTACCTCGCCGGGTGGCCGATAGGCTGGATCGTCCTCACCAGAGAGACCGCTCCGACGTTCTCCGCGACAGGAGCAATGGCTGGGTCATACGAGTTCCATATCCTGCGAGCCGCGATCTGCGCAGGTGTGGTGTGGCTGATCCTCGTCTTCATCGCCAGCTGGATCCGCGAGGAGTAACCCTGTCGCACGCTTGTGCGACGCCGTGCTTGGGGACGCCGTGCTTGGGGACGCTGTGCTTGGGGACGGTGGCTACCCGAATCCCAGAGCAGATGCGGAATCGCTGGATCGCCAGGGGCGTTCCCTCTGTATGCGTCTTGCCATACCACTGCTGCTGTTCGTCGCCGCGTGCGGCCCGGCACTCCCCGTTGGCCGGACCGACCGCGTCTCGCCAGACGCCATCGAGATCTCGATCTCGCTCTATGTGGTGCACTCTGACAGCAACCCAGCATCCCCGTTGTCCTCCCAGCGATCCGTGGATGAACTCGAGGGCATCTTCGCCCGAATGCAACCGATCTGGGAGCAGGCAGGCATCGACCTCACGGCGGAGACAGCAGCGACGATCACAGTTCCTGATGCTGTACTTTCGGACCTCGCTGCCCGAGACACCACCAGCTTCTTCGATGCTGCGTCGCGCGGCACCATCTCGATCCCCGAACCAGGCGCCGTGCTGGGTTTCTACGTTGCAGCGATCGGCACGGCCAACGGGCTGACTCCTGTGGGGTCGAGGGTGTTCTTCGTGGCCGATGAGCCCGCCGTTCGCGATGAACGCGTTTCAAGCCACGAGATCGGGCACATCTTTGGTCTCAGCCACACACGTAGTGACAAGGCCCGACTCATGTTCTCAGGAACGAACGGCACCGACCTCACCAGCGAGGAGGCCGCCGTGGCCAGGTACGGCGCTCAGGCGGTCCTCGACGGAGTCCGCTGACATGAGAATCACCACCCTGGCGCCCAATGGCTCACCTGGGTAGCCTCGTTCGCCGTCGTGCTGAGCGCATGTGCACAATCCCAAGTCACCGACACCATCGCAACACCGGCCCAGGCCGCCTCAGCTTCGCCATCCTGGGAGGATCGTGATGGCGAAGCCGGTCTTGCCATGTTCTGTCGCTCCGACCCGACCACGGACGAACCTGGCTTGTTCATGCTCGGGCTGTCGACCGACAGGTGATCCTCACCGGCCTACCACAGGTCCTTGAGCACGTCGCCCACGGGATCCGTGTCGGCGGCCGCTGCAACCACCTCGTCTGATACGGCAGGGGAACCGGTCGCCGACTGCTCGAAGTGTGGAAGGGCAGGCTCAAGGAACCGGCTGCGCTGCGCATACGAGTGGGCTCCGTTCGTGGAGAACCGATGGTGGTAGAACCGCTGGGGAACCGTCACAGCAAGATGATCCCGCGCACGGGTGAGCGCGACGTACAGCAACCTGCGCTCCTCCTCGAGGCCCCCCGGCTCCGATAGCGCCATGTCCGATGGGATGTTGCCGTCCGCAGCGTGGATGACGGTGACCGCACGCCACTCACCACCTTTCGCCGAGTGGATCGTCGAGAGGATCAGGTAGTCGTCATCGATGTAGGGTGTGCCAGCGAAATCGGTCGTGCTCAACGGGGGGTCGAGGGTGATCTCGGTGAGGAAACGGGAACGCGCCGTGTACTCAGCCGCCATCGCTCCGAGATGCTCGATGTCACCGAGACGGGCAGGAGCATCATCGTAGATCATCGGGAACACCGCATCGCACAGGTCATGGAGCCTGTCGATCTGTACCGAGGGGGCAGGTTCCTTGCCGTCTGTGGCGCTGCAGTCAGCCAGAACGCTGCGTAGCAAGCCGAGCACTTCCCTGGTCTGTCTGCCCACGGGGATGTCATAGGTGAGCAACGCTTCGAGACGGTCTATGCCGGCAGCCTCCCGCACATCATCGAGGTGGGCGACGACCTTGGCGGCCGTTGCGGGCCCGACACCCGGGAGCATCACCAGTACCCTGTTCCATGCCAGCTCGTCGCGTGGGTTGTCGAGGATGCGGAGCATGGCAAGAAGATCCTTGACGTGGGATGTTTCGAGGAACGTGAGGCCTCCGAACTTCACGAACGGGATCGACCGCCGTGTGAGCTCGATCTCGAGGCCGCCCGAGTGGTGTCCCGTGCGGAACAAGACCGCCTGGTCGCGCAGATCGATGCCGTGTTCTCTCAGTTCGAGTACCCGGTCGCACACCCACTCTGCCTGGGCCGCTTCGTCGAAGCATGTGACAAGGCGGGGTATCGGACCCGCTGGGCGGGTGGTCCACAGTTGCTTGTCGAAGGCAGCCTCTGCGTCCCGCATGACCGCATTCGACACTGCGAGGATCTCCGGCGTGGAGCGGTAGTTCCTGTCGAGCGTGACCACTGTTGCATCTGGGTACGCGTCGGGAAACGACAGGATGTTGTCGACCGTGGCTGCCCGAAACGAGTAGATCGACTGGGCATCGTCACCGACGACGGTGAGGTTCCCTCCGGGCCCGCACATCGCGGCGAGGATCTCTGCCTGGACACGGTTCGTGTCCTGGTACTCGTCGACGAGCACATGGTCGAAGAGCCCACGAACGGTGTCGGCGATGGGCGAGGCCAGCAATGCCTGCCAGTACAGCAGCAGATCGTCGTAGTCCACGACGTTCGCCTCGCGCTTGCGCTGCGTATAGCCGGTGAAGAGCGTCGCTATGTCATCCGCGTGGTCGCGGCAGTACGGAAAACGTACGTCGAGCGTCTCCGCGAGCCGAACGCGGGCATTCACGGTGCGCGAGTAGATGGAGGCGATCGTCGCCTGGCGAGGGAAACGGGTCCTGCTCGTGCCGAACCCGTGCTCGGATCGCAAGATCGAGAACATCGACTCCGTGTCGCCCCTGTCGATGACCGTGAACCCGTCAGCGAGCCCGACAGCTGGCCCATACCGCCGCAACAGCCGATTGGCGATCGAGTGGAAGGTTCCACCCCACACCATCGAAGCCGCCGACCGATCGACGACGCCGCCTGCACGCGCGAGCATCTCGGAGGCGGCGCGGCGCGAGAACGTCAACAACAGGATCCGGTCGGGATCAGCCCCGGTCTCGATGAGGTGTGCCAGCCGCGCAACGAGTGTCCGCGTCTTGCCCGACCCTGCCCCTGCGATGACGAGGAGTGGTCCTGTGCCGTGGAGCACAGCATCGCGTTGCCGGTCGTTGAGGTCGTCGAGATATGCGGGCTCAGCCACCGTGGTATCGAACATACGTTCGACTATAGCATCGCCGCCAGCCCACCACCGGATGCAGCGGGCCTAGCGAACGGCTACAGGTTGGCGAATGCCTTGTCGAAGCGC
>CAYLIR010000228.1:0-3658 GCA_964383515.1 uncultured Acidimicrobiaceae bacterium | reverse complement strand
CGAGCGGGTGTTCGGTATGCCGCGTTTCCCCCAACCGGCGGCTGCATATGCAGAGTTCGTCACAGCCCCATCGCGACAACTGGCGCGCATTCCCGACCAGGTTACCGACGTGGATGCCGCCGCTGTCCCACTCTCCGGGCTCACGGCCTATCAGGCTGTTGTCGACACACTCAGGATCGGCCAAGGTGAACGCGTGCTGGTACACGGCGCTGCCGGAGCTGTGGGTCAGGTTGCTGTCCAGATCGCCAAGGCGAGGCGGGCGACCGTCTGGGCTACGGAGACAGCCGACCGGCTGGATACGCTCCGTGATCTGGGCGTCGACCACGTGATCGATGCTGGATCGGGAGACTTCGCCGAGGGAGTCTCGCACATGGATGCAGTCCTCGACCTGGTCGGGCACGATGACTACGCGGTGCGGTCGCTGGCCACGCTCCGCCCCGGAGGACGCATGGTCGTGCTCTCCGGGCCAGAGGACGTGCCGTCGGCACGCGCATGCGCAGCAGCAGGGGTCACCGCGGACTGGATGCTCGTCGAACCGGACTACGCAGGTCTCGATGCGCTGGGCGTGATGCTCTCCTTCGGCCTGCTCCACATCACCGTGGCGGAAACCCGGCCACTCGACAACGTTGCTGACCTCCACCGCATCGGCGAAGCAGGGTCCGCTCCGGGGAGGCTCGTCGCCACGATCGAAGGTTGACGCAGCCAGCACGCGAGGACGCCGCTCCTTCGATGCAGTGCTGGGAACATGTTCCCGGCTCGCATGGCCTGTGCGGTTCTGAGTGAGTCCTCACTCACCTATACTGGGTGGGTGCACACATCTCAGGGCCGAGCAAAGCCACTTCCCCCAGACGACCGCAGGCGCGAGATCGTCGATGCGATCATCCCGCTCCTGCTGGAGAAGGGGTCGTCATTGTCGACCCGTGAGATCGCCGACGCCGCAGGTGTCGCCGAGGGCACGGTGTTCAGCGTCTTCCCTACGAAGGCATCCGTGATCGTCGAGGCAGTGAAGGCGACCGTCGACGCAGAAGCGATATGCGAAGCGATCGGCAATATCCCTGAGACGTGGTCGATCGACGAGCAACTTCGGGAGGCGACCATCCTGCTCATGGAACGTGGCAAGCGCATCGGGATCCTCGTTGGTGTGCTCAGAACGACACAGCCCTCGTCTAGAGGAAAGCCGCCCGAAGCGTTCCGCTTCCTCGCCGAATCGCATGCTGCGATCCAGGCGGTCTTGACCGATCTGTTCGCGCGCCATACACCGCGCCTTGCCACAGAGCCCGGTCGAGCCGCCGACGTGCTGTGGGCGCTCGTTTTCTCCAGCGGGCACTCACTCCTGGGATTCCGCAGCGAGTTCGACGCGTCGGGCATCGTCGACGTGGTCCTCCACGGCGTCACCAGGCATGGATCGGGATACGGGTCCTGATGCTCGCCACGATCCTACGCACCTATCTCAAGCCGTACAAGCGAGAGATCGCGATCATCTCCGCCCTCCAGCTCATCGGAACGCTTGCTTCGTTGACCCTCCCCAGCCTCAACGCAGATATCATCGACACGGGGATCCTGCGGGGCGACACCGGCTACATCTTGCGCATGGGGGGATGGATGCTTGGGGTGTCGTTTGTCCAAGCGGTCGCGACCATCACCGCCGTGTACTTCGGTGCTCGCACGGCTATGGCCTTCGGCAGAGATGTGCGCTCGGCGCTGTTCCACAAGGTCCTCTCGTTCTCGAGCAGGGAAATGGGCGCGTTCGGCGCACCCTCGCTTCTGACGCGCAACACGAACGATGTGCAGCAGGTTCAGATGCTCGTCTTCATGACGTTCACGATGCTCATCGCAGCACCGATCATGATGGTCGGTGGCGTGGGGATGGCGCTGCGTGAGGACCTCGGGCTGTCGTGGTTGATCGTCGCGCTGGTCCCCATATTGAGCCTCACTATCTGGTTCATCCTTTCGCACATGGTGCCAGGATTTCGTGTCATGCAGGATCGCATCGACACGGTCAACAAGGTCCTGCGTGAACAGATCACGGGCATCAGGGTGGTTCGGGCGTTCGTACGAGAACCGTACGAGTCGGAGCGCTTCTCTGGGGCGAACACGGACCTCACCGGTGTATCGATATACGTTGGGCGGTGGATGGCTGCGATCTTCCCTGCAGTGATGTTCGTGATGAACGTGTCGAGCGTCGCCGTACTGTGGTTCGGAAGCGTGCGCGTCGACTCGGGTGCGATGCAGATCGGATCGCTCACGGCGTTCCTCACGTACATCATCCAGATCTTGTTCTCTGTCATGATGGCTACGTTCATGCTGATGCTCCTGCCGCGGGCATCGGTGTCAGCGGACCGGATCGGTGAGGTTCTCGGCACCGACTCGTCCGTAGTACCCCCGCGAGAAGGCATGGTGGACCTGCCACAACACGGCACAGTGACGTTCGATGCTGTGGAGTTTGCGTATCCCGGAGCGAGCAACCCCGTCGTAAGCGGAGTCTCGTTCACAGCAAAGCCGGGACAGACGACCGCGATCATCGGTTCCACAGGGACAGGGAAGACGACGCTCATCAACCTGATCCCCCGTTTGCTCGACGTTACTGCAGGAAGCGTGCTCGTGGACGGGGTCGATGTGCGGGACATCGACGTGGACACGCTGTGGGGGAAGATCGGCATCGTTCCCCAGGCCGTCTATCTCTTCTCGGGGACAGTCGCATCGAACCTCAGATATGGGAAGCCGGATGCCACAGAGGAAGAGATGTGGGAGGCGCTCGACGTTGCGCAGGCCAGGGAGTTCGTCGAAGCGATGCCCGACGGGCTCGAATCGCATATCGCCCAGGGCGGCACGAACGTGTCGGGAGGCCAGCGCCAGCGGCTCGCGATCGCCAGAGCACTCATCCGCAAGCCGGAACTCTATATCTTCGATGACTCGTTCTCCGCTCTTGACGTCGCAACAGACGCCAAACTCCGCCATGCACTCTCGGCAGTGACGGGGGATGCAACGGTCATCATCGTTGCCCAGCGGGTAGCGACGATTCGGGAGGCCGACCAGATCGTTGTCCTCGAAGACGGCGGAATCGTAGGCCTCGGAACACACGAAGAACTGCTCGCGACCTGTACCCCCTACATGGAGATCGTCGATTCTCAGCTCGCTGCGGAGGTCACATGACCACTCGACCTACGATGCGCACGACCGAACGGGTTCAGGTAGAAGGCGGCGGTCACGGCCGCGGGCCGTTCGGAAGCTCGATGGTGGGCCAGAAGGCCATGCATTTCGGGCCATCTCTGGTCCGGTTGCTGAAACGTCTGAGACCGGAACTGGCCAAGATCGTCGTCCTGCTGTGTGCGGCGGTCGTCAGCGTGGCGCTTGCTGCTGTGGGGCCGCGGATACTTGGGAAGGCGACAGACATCATCTTCTCTGGTGTCGTTGGGAAACGCCTTCCCGTCGGGATGACCATGCAGCAGGCGATCGATGCGGCCATCGCACGGGGGCAGAGCCAGCTTGCAGCGATGATGAGCGGGGTCAACGCTGTCCCCGGTCAGGGGATCGATTTCAGCGCGCTGCGCAACGTGTTGTTGGTCGCGGTCGGGTTGTATGTCGGGTCTGCATTGTTCCAGTATCTGCAGGGGTACCTGATCAACGACGTCGTACAGAACACGATGTTCAGGTTGCG
>CAYLIR010000227.1:0-3667 GCA_964383515.1 uncultured Acidimicrobiaceae bacterium | reverse complement strand
GAACAAGGAAAAGAACAGGCCGGCAAGGAGGCCGGCAACAAGGCCAGCAACGAGGGCTCGTTCTCCTTTGACCGGAGAATCGGCACCCTCGGAAACGTCCTCGGTTGCCGCTATGTAGCCGAACACGGCCGGGACCCACAGCAAGGCAACGAACCCGAGGCTGAGCCAGGGCGAGACGATCAGCCTGCGATCGAGCACCGTGGCCATGCCGATAGCCGCGATGAAAGCCATCGTGAGGCCGCCAAGGGCGCCCCACTTGTGGACCCTCGGCCAGTCGACCGGATTCGGTGTCTGCACGTTGTTGTCTGTCGTAGGTGCCATGTCAGCCATCAGGCTCTATCCTCATTGCCGAGTTGCTCGCCGAAGAGCCCAGCCGGTTTGAATATCAACACGAGCACCAGTGCTGTGAAGGCGACAACGTCCTTGAGTTGGCTGAGACCAGGGATGGTGATGGTGACCCCTGCAAGGCCCGTCAACCCGAGCAGCACAACCGCTGCGCCGGCCACGACGAGCCCGTGACGCTTGGTCGCCCTGCCGCCGGCGACCATGCCGAGCCCGGCGAGCAAGAACACGATCCCGAGCGCTGTGGGGATCTGCCACGCGAGGCCACGCAGGATGATGTTCGGCCCGAGGCCTTCGAAGAGCCCGAGGAGCAGACCGCCGAACATGGCACCGACGATATTCCCGATCCCGCCGAGCACTGCGGCCGTGAACGCCTTGATACCGGGGAGGAACCCGGTGATGAACGACACGCTTCGGAATGTGAGCGCCCACAGAAGCGCAGCAACGCCTGCCATCGCGCCACCTACGGCGAACGTGGTAACGATCACCTTGTCGACGTTGATGCCCATGAGCGCAGCGATCTCCTTGTCCTCAGCAACGGCCCGCATCGCCCTCCCGGTCGCTGAGCGTTCCACGAAGATCCACAGGCCGGCCATGGACACGGCGGCAAGTGCAACAACGAGGAGGATCGTACCAGACACCTCGAAACCGAGGATGTTGATCGGGTCGCTCAGCCATGTCGGTGGTGACGGATAGGTCTTGACGGCTGGGCCGACGAGGAGTTGCACCGCGTTCTGGATGAAGAAGGAGATGCCGATCGACGTGATCAACGGGATGAGCCGCGGCGCGTCTCGGAGCGGACGGTATGCGATCTTCTCGATGAGCACGGCGGTGAGCGTCGACGTGACCATCGCAACGATGAGCACGATGAGGATCGACAGGATGAAGTTCGCTTCCCAGATGCCCGCGTCGAACAGGGCGTTCGCTGTGAAGAATCCGACCATGGCCCCGACCATGAACACCTCGCCGTGCGCGAAGTTGATGAAGCCGAGTACCCCGTAGACCATCGAGTAGCCGAGGGCGATCAACCCGTACATCGAGCCTTGGGCGATGCCTGCGATGACAAGTTGCTTCCATGCATCGACACTCAGGCCGTTGCCCTCCATACCAAGTGCGATCGCGCCGATAAATCCCCAGACGATGACGAAGATGGCCATGACGCGGATCGCCCAGAGGAACGAGTCTGTCCAGGAGAACTTGAAGGTGCGTGCAGGGGTCGTCACTGAGGTTGTCATGTAGCTTGGGAGTAAAGCAGAAAGCCGGCACCTATACGATGCCGGCTCCCTGCTTCGATCGATGGATGCGAGATCAGCCGTTCGGCGAGAACTCGAACACGATGTTGCTCTTCCCTGCCTCGATGTCGGTCGGGTCCTCATGGAGGACGATCGAGATGCGCTGGGCACCACAATCACCGAAGTCATCGCACGAGAGCGTTCCGGTGATGCCACCGAATCCCTCAGTGGACGTCAGCTCGTCGCGGAGCTTCTGACGGTCGATGAACAAGGATCCGTCATCGAGCTCTTGCGCGACCGCGTCGATGGCGGACAGCAACAACACCGCGGCATCGTAGCTGTGCGCCCAGAACGCGGCGGAGGGAGCCTCACCGTACTCGGCCTCGTACGCAGCGAGGAAGTCCGCTGCGGTCGTTCCGATCTCGGAGGCGTTCGTGCCGTAGTCGAGGTTCGGGCCCGAGAAGTACGTGCCTGCAGATTCGGGCAGCTCCATGAAGTTGTCCGTCAACAGACCGTCTGCTGCGATCATCACCGTGTCTTCGAGGCCTGCGATGGAACCTGCCTGCTGAGCGATGAACCCACCTTCAGGCATGAAGATCGGGTAGTACAGAACCTCGGGACCAGCCTGAGCAACCTCGGTGAGGACGCCGGTCATGTCCGTGTCACCCTTGTTCACAGCGGTGAAAGCGACCACTTCACCACCGAGCTCCTCGAAGGCGTTCTTGAACGCTGTTGCCAGGCCGTTGGTGTACGGATCGCCATCGTGGATCGCTGCAGCTTTGGTCAAGCCAAGATCGTTGAACACGAAATTGGCTACCGCTTCGCCCTGGAACAGGTCGTTGTGCGCCGTGCGGTAGTAGCCGGGGTTGTAGTTCTCGCCAGCGTTGCCTTGCAGGTCAGACGTGAGCGCCGGAGACGTGTTCGACGGGGAGATCATGACCATGCCGGCCTGGGAGATCAGCGGAGACATCGCCGTTGCAGCTCCTGAACAGGAAGTCCCGATCGCACCGACGACAGACTCGTCCGACACGATGGTCTGACCAGCGGACTGTCCACCTTCTGATGAGCACAAGTCGTCGAGCGGGGTGCCGATCGTCACGTTGTGTCCCTTGATCTCGCCGTAGTCCTTGATCGCGAGCTCTGTGGCGCGCTGGTTGGGGACACCAAGGAACGCCACGTCGCCGCTGATCGCTTCGACGGAACGGATCTGGATATCCTCGCCAGGCGCAACGGTGACCGCACCGAGTTCGCCAGCCTCGGGGCCTTCGTCGCCTGCGACAGTCGTATCGGTGCCACCGGCAGCCGTTGTTCCTGTATCGCCTGCGACGGTCGTCCCCGTATCGCCTGCGACGGTCGTCCCCGTCTCGCCTGCTGTCGTCGACGATGCCGTGTCGTCACCGCCGCCGTTGATAGCGACGATCGCGAGCACGATGAGTGCAACCGCTGCGACCGCTATCCACGGCAACCATTTCTTCATATTGCTTTCCACCTGGGATTCCTCCATGTATGGTTCATTTCGCACACAGATGTCCTCTGCGTGTTGGGGCAGGGTAGACCGGGAACGATCACGTGGCAACACCTTCGCCCAAAGTCGGTACCGTTACGTTCGATGAACGAACAGGCTCAACACAGGCAGGGACGCCAGAGACAACGTCTGACCGCATCGGTGACCGACCTCGATGTGATACGACAGCGAGCGATGCTGATCGGCCTCGTTCGCTCACGCAACGACACGCGCCGCGGAAAGGCGAGCCTCGAAGAACTGGCCCTGCTCACGAACACGGCTGGCTCAGACCCTGTGGAAATGGCACTCGTGCGCAAGGAGCGTCCCGACGCCGCAACCTTCATCGGCAAGGGCAAGCTCGCCGAACTCGTCGCGATCTCCCGCGCCGAGGACGTCGACGTCGTCGTGTTCGACAATGGACTCTCCCCAGCCCAGCAGCGCAACCTGCATCAAGCGTTCGCATGCGATGTCGTCGACAGGGTCGCGCTCATCCTCGACATCTTCGCCCAGCATGCCCACACGAAAGAGGGCATGCTCAAGATAGGAATAATGAAATATCGTTTCAGGTACAGTGACGACCCTTGCCTTA
>CAYLIR010000226.1:0-3685 GCA_964383515.1 uncultured Acidimicrobiaceae bacterium | reverse complement strand
GACCTCGAGGACTGGGATGCCATGGTACGCGCAATGGCCGATCCTGAAGGGGAGGTCACGGTTGGCATCGTCGGCAAGTACGTTGACCTGCCCGACGCCTACCTCTCGGTCGTCGAAGCACTCCGCCATGCGGGACGGACTTCCAACGTCGCCATCGACATCAGATGGATCGCTGCAGAGAACATCGGCGGGATGCTCGTCGATTCGTACCTCGAGGACCTCGACGGCATCCTCGTTCCCGGTGGTTTCGGCATCAGGGGCATCGAGGGCAAGATCCAGGCCATACGCTATGCACGCGAACACGACATCCCGTTCCTCGGACTGTGTCTCGGCCTCCAGTGCGCGGTCATCGAGTACGCACGCAACGTCGTCGGCCTTCCCAACGCGCACTCGAGCGAGTTCGACCCGATGACACCCGACCCTGTCATCGACCTCATGGAAACACAAAAGGACGTCTCAGACAAAGGTGGCACGATGCGGCTTGGGGTCTATCCGGCGAAGCTCGCTGAGGGCTCCCTCGTACGTTCCCTCTACGGCGCTGAGGTGGTCTATGAGCGACACAGGCATCGCTGGGAAGTGAACAACGACTATCGCCAGGCGCTGATCGAAGGCGGCATGTCGATGTCTGGCACATCCCCAGACGACAGGCTCGTCGAGTTCATCGAGATACCGCACCACCGATACTTCGTCGCCACCCAGGCACACCCGGAACTGATCTCGCGTCCCGACGAACCCCATCCGCTCTTCGACGGCTTCGTGGCCGCCGCGGCCGCCGCCGCTCCCACGTCCGCAGCCGTCGAGAACGCCGTGACGAAAAGAACCCGTTGACCGACAACAGCGGCTTCACGGTGGTCTCCACGAACACGGTGGTCGACCTCGGTTTCCTTCGCGTCGACGTCGCCAACGTTGCGACACCCTCTGGGGACACCGTCGAACGCGTCGTCGTGGTACACCCAGGTGCCGTCGCGGTCGTCGCTCTCGACGGTGACGACATCATCCTCATCGCCCAGTACCGGGCTGCCGTCGATGCCACCGTCATCGAGATACCAGCAGGCAAGCTCGACAAGGCAGGAGAAGACAGGGTGTCGGCAGCAGCCAGGGAACTCGAAGAGGAGACCGGGTTCGTCCCTGACGAGCTCATCCACCTCACGGATCTCAAGACGGGCGTCGGCTTCACCAACGAGGAGATCTCGATCTATCTCGCACGGTCGGTGACACGAGGGACGATGAAGCCGGTCGGTGAGGAGGAAGCTGCAGCCAACGTCTACACGATCCCCTTCTCCCAGGCGGTCGAGGATGTGGAGAACGGCATCATCACCGACGCGAAGACCGTTGTGGGAATACTCCTCGTGGAGCATCTCGGTGGACCTTCCTGATCACGGCCATGCATTCATCGTCTCACTGCGCGCTGAGCGCGGCCTGTCGCGCAACACAGCCGAAGCGTACGCCCGGGACCTGAGCCAGTACCTCGCCACCATCACCGAGCACGGCGGCGACATGTCCGAAGCGACGATCCTCGCCCACATAGCTGCACTGCGCGAGCGAGGGCTGGCCCCGACATCGATAGCGCGCAAGCTGGCGTCTATCCGTTCCTATCATCGATTCCTGGTGACTGAGGGCCTCGCATCTCAGGATCCAACAGCAGCGGTCGATACACCGAACCGCCCTCGTTCACTTCCCAAGGCACTCCTGGTCGAAGAAGTCACGCGACTCGTCGAAGCACCCGATGTCACAACCCGCATCGGGAGAAGGGACAGGGCGATCCTCGAGATGCTCTACGCAACGGGCTGTCGTGTCTCCGAACTGGTCGATATCGAGCTGTACGACCTGGACTTCGAAACGGACACCGTGTTGCTCACCGGCAAAGGACGCAAGCAGCGGCTCGTACCGGTCGGCTCCTATGCATTGGCCGCTGTTGGCGTATGGCTCGAAGACCGGCTCTCCGTGCGCGTGCCCGGGAAGGACCCTGGGAACCTGTTCCTCACCATGCGAGGCAACGCCATGTCTCGACAGACCATCTGGCGTCTTGTCGGGTCCTACGGTTCCTCTGTCGGCATCGACAGATCCCGTCTGTCTCCCCATGTGCTGCGACATAGCGCGGCGACGCACATGGTCGAAGGCGGTGCTGATCTGCGGACCGTTCAAGAGATGCTCGGCCATGCCAGTGTGTCGACAACGCAGGTGTATACGAAGGTGAGCCCGGAACACCTCAAAGAGGTGGTCGTTGCTAGCCACCCCCGGGGCGCCTAGCACGGTCGGCGGTTGCTGTTGCATCAGCGAAGATGCCAACGACGGCCGCTCTCGCTATCGTGTGGTCAACGTTTCGATGGGCACGGCACTACTCCTGGAGGACCTCATGCCAAACGTCGACCTTGACCGCGCTCGCAACGCGTTGACCGAAGAACGCAGCACTCTTGTGCACCAGCTTCACGAGCTCGGAGCCGATGAGGCCGGCAACCTCACCGGAGACATCGACTTCGGAGATGCGTTCGCGGATGCAGGAGCCGCGACCGCAGAACGGACGGAGACCATCGGCATCGTCGCGACGCTCAAGAAACGACTCGATGCGGTCGACAAGGCACTCGCGAAGATCGACGCAGGCACATTCGGCGTGTGCGACGTGTGCGGCAAGGACATCGGCGCCGCACGAATGGAGTTCCGCCCCACATCGGTACGGTGCGTCGACTGCAAGACACACACCTCCTGAACCATACGATGCTGCATCTCATCAAGCGGTTCTTCGGCTTTCTCGTGGCCGAACCGCTCGACCCACACGAGCAACGCTTCGTAGCCCAAGCGCTCGATCCGATGCTGCTCCGCCTGTTCGCTTCCCAGCGTGTTGCAGATCAACGACACGCCTACCTCGTGGCTTCGCGGGTCGCAGCCCGGCCCCACCTGGTCGAAGCAGCGCTCCTGCACGACATCGGCAAGACGACGACGCGCCTCGGCGCCATCGGGCGTTCCCTCGCCACACTGTGGGCGTTCACGTCACTGCCGATATGGGGAGATTGGCTGCGCTACGTCGACCACGGACGCATCGGCGCGGACGTCCTCGAACGGGCAGGAGCGGACAACCTGACCGTGGCGTTCGCCCGGTACCACCCCGGCCCTCCACCCGATCGGTTCGACCCTGCCGACTGGGAAGCACTCGAACGTGCAGACGGCGCATAGCTCGAAACACCGAACACCGTTCGCGATCGCAATACCATGCACATCGATGTCGTTTGAAGTCCGCACCCGCATATTCGAGGGACCCCTCGACCTGCTCCTCCAGTTGATCACGTCGCATCAGCTCGATGTCACCGAGGTGAGCCTCGTGGACCTCGTCAACGAGTACCTCGCCTACATCGACCTGATGAAGGATCTCGACATCGACGTGGCGAGCGAGTTCCTGCTCATCGCGGCAACGTTGGTGCAGCTGAAAGCACGCCAGCTCCTTCCCGACGATGAGCCCGTCGACATCGACGAAGAGCTCGCGCTTGCAGAGGAACGGGACCGACTCCTGGCACGACTGCTTGCCTGCCTCACTTTCAAGGATGTCGCTGCCGTGCTCAGACACCGCATGGAAGCCGCCGAGCGCTACATCGCGCGGACCGTAGGGCTCCCTGCACAGATCGACGCTGCGCCACCCGAGGTCGTGATCCCCGTTGATCTCGATGGATTCGCAGCGATCGCACAGAGGGTC
>CAYLIR010000225.1:0-3690 GCA_964383515.1 uncultured Acidimicrobiaceae bacterium | reverse complement strand
GGCTTCGCCTGCGGGGGTGCTTCGGCCGACGACTGCGTCGTTCGGCGTTGCGGGGATACCGCCACCCAGGATCGTTCATACGATCCCAGACGCCGTGGCTGTGGACACAGACGGGCTGCCGTTCTTTCTCGTCGACACTCCCGGGAGCGACGATGGTTCGCTTCAGCCAGATGCGCTCATCGACGCCGCAGACCTTGTCGTGGTGGTCGTGTCGCCGATCCGCTATGCCGACGCCACGGTCGGTGCGCTTTGGGACAGCCTCGACACGTCGAGAGCGATACTTGTCCTCAACCGGGTTGCCGATGCGCACGCAGCCGGAGAGGATCTTGTTCGTTCGGTAGCGGGCCGCTTCGGTGTGGAGCCGTACGTTCTCCACGATGCAGCAGAAGCCGACGGGACGATCCTCGACCACATCGCCCGGGCTATCCCTCCCACCCGTATCGACGCGATGGTGCCGATCATGGCCAAGTCGGCAGGAGCTGGCGCACGATACGTCGTACGGGAAGCTACCAATGCAGCACCCGAGATCGGCAAGGTCGCAGCCACGCTTGCCACGATGCCCGACTGCATGATCGACATCTCCCACTACGACCTCCAGATGTCGTGGGATGGAACCAGGGAGGGGATCGTCGACAACACCGTCGCGTACATCCACGATCGTGATGAGGATGTCGTCCGCGGGTCAGGAACCTCGCTCGCCGAACGCATCAGGGAGATCATCGGCCCGTGGGAAGCAGAAGCCCTCGTGTCGGATCTGGACACGTGGAGCGAACGGAACCGTGATCGCTTCACCGAGGCAGCTTCCGTACGCTGGCGCCGCTCCAATGCGGACCAGTTGATCGAACGGTTCTCGTGGAGCACGGTGATCGATCCGCAGATGATCGTCCCGAAACGTTTCACCCGGATCATGGGACAGCGGCTTGCTGACACCATCACCGCTGCGCGTGCAGACCTCATCAGAACGGTCTGCAGCCATGTCGACGCCCGATCTGCCCTGTGGCATGCCGTGCTGGACACGCTGGGCAGCTATCGACCGGGGGTGCTCGCCGCGGCTGCGGACACGTTCGAGCGCGAACTGGTTGGCAATGGCTGATCTTTTCACGCTCCTGGATCTCGGTGACCTCGCGATCGCCCGCGCCGAAGGCATCCTCGACGCGCCGGTCAGACACGACCTGGCCACGACTGTTGCGCGGTTGCGGTCGAGGGGCGGCTACGTAGGCGACGCCGTCGTCATCGCGCTGGCAGGGGGAACAGGTTCTGGCAAGTCCTCCCTCCTCAACGCCCTCGTCGCCGAGCCGGTGGTTCCCGTCGGGATCACGCGGCCAACGACGCTGCGCTCTACCGCTGTCGTCCCCGCTGACACCGACATCGATTTCAGCAGGCTCACAGCGAATCTCGGTGTGGACGAAGTTGTCCGCTCCCGTGCGTTGACGTCGACGATCCTCGTCGATCTCCCCGACTTCGACAGTGTCGAGACGGCCCATAGGCACATCGTCGACCGCGTGCTTCCCGCGGTCGATGCCGTGCTCTGGGTTTTCGACCCAGAGAAGTATGCAGACCGTGTCGTCCACGACTCGTACCTGTCCAATCTTGCGCCGTATGAGGACCAGTTCATCTTCGTCTTGAACCAGGTCGACAGGATCGGGGCCGATGCCGATGCCGTGCGCGACGACCTTGCATCCAAGCTGACGGCCGACGGCTACCGGTTTCCAGAAGTGGTGCATTGTGTAGCTTGGGGTGCGGTCGAGGTCGACAGTGTGGTTGCCGCCATCGCCGATCGGTTCAACACGAAGACGACGGCGTTGGCGAAGGCAGCACTCGATCTCCGGCTCGCTGCGAACACAGCATGGAATCATGTGTCAGGATCCGAGCCGTCTGGTGACAGCGATCACGGTCGAGCCCTTGTGCGAGCGACGCTCGTATCGTTGGGAGTCGAGGCCTACGACTACTGGCACACGATCGAGAGAGGGAGAGATGCTCGATACCGTGGCTGATCGACTGTCCGTGTTCTGGGACAGGTACAGCACTGAGCTGATCCTGTCCGTGGTCGTGGTTGTGGTCGCTGCGTTGGTTGTCGGGATCGCCAGGCGCTCCCTCGGGCACTGGCACGACCGCATCGTATCTCGCCTTGCCGGGTCCCGTTTGCCATATGAACGGGAACGGGCCCAACGCATCGAGACGCTATCGGGCGTGGCGATGGTCGTGCTCATCATCATCATGTGGTTCGTCGTGATCCTCACGATCATGGGGATATGGGGTATCCCCATGACGCCGTTCCTCGCCGTTGGCACAACGGTTGGGGTGGCGGTCGGGTTCGGCGCCCAAGATGTCGTACGCGACATCATCGCCGGGTTCCTCATCCTCGTCGAGGACCAGTACTCCGTGGGAGACGTCGTGAGTATCGCTGGTGTCGGAGGAACCGTCGAGGCTATCCGGTTCCGAACGACGATCCTGCGCGACCTCGATGGGAACGTGCACCACGTACCGAACGGGGAGGTACGCGTGTCGTCGAACAGGACGGCGAAATTCGCGCGGTTCCTTGCGGACATCTCCGTCTCGTACGACGCTGACCTCGATGTTGCGATGGACGTCATCGGAGACACCGCATCGGCGATGGCTGAGGAGCCACGATGGAATGCTGTGTTCCTCGAAGATCCACAGATGCTCGGCGTCAACGAACTCGGGGAGACATCGGTAACGATACGGTTGCTGCTCACGGTCGCGGCTGAGGAGCGATGGAACGTCAAACGCGAGTTCCTCAAGCGAGTGAAGCACGCGCTCGACGTTGCCGGGATCGAGATCCCCTATCCGTATCTCAACGTCGTCCTGCGCCCGGGAAGCAACGCTGACGCTGCCGATACGAACAGCTAGGGCCGCAGCACCAGCATCGCGGACTCGACAGGAGCGATGTCGAGCCGTGATGCTGTGCCGAGGAGCTCTCCGTCTGCCTGGAACGGTGTGCTGGGGTCCGCCTCGATGAGGAGATCTTCGAAATCCGTCCACAGCTTGATGCCCGTTGCTTCGCGATGCCTCCGGCCGAGCACAGCCCGCGAGAAGATCTCGGTTGCTCGTACGACACCGAGATCGTTCGCAGCGAGAGTTGCCACGCCTTCGGGTGGGTCCGGTGTGAGATGCAACGGAACGGCTCCGAAGTACGTATACGGATCGTGGACTTGCGTTAGGGCCACAACGGCGTCGAAGCGGTCGCCGTCGCAGTCGAGACGTAGCGTCGGGATCTCTGACCGCCAACTCGACAGCAGCCGGGTCACGGCAGTCGAGGCGTAGTGGACACTCCCGAAGCGCGACTTGGCGAAGGGCCGTGTCTCGGCTGCTTGTACGACGTCTGCGTCGAACCCGACGCCGAGCGAGAAGGTCGCGTAGCGGGTGATCGTTCCGAACTCTGTCGCAGCGACCACGCGGATCATGCGGGTCGGTCGTCGACGGAAGTCCGCCGCAGCCTTTGCCGCTGCTCTCGGTTTCTTCGGGATTCCCAGGATCCGTGCGAGGACGTTCGTCGTGCCTGCAGGGATCAGCCCGAGCGCCGTGTCGGTGCCAACGAGGCCGTTCGCGACGTGGTGGGCCACGCCGTCGCCCCCCATCGCGAATACGACGTCGATGCCGCGTTCTGCAGCCGTTCGTGTCTCTCTGCCAGTTTCGAGCGCGGATACGGGCCAACGTGTCGTGAGGTCG
>CAYLIR010000224.1:0-3690 GCA_964383515.1 uncultured Acidimicrobiaceae bacterium | reverse complement strand
GATGATTCGGGCCACGAGTTCGTGCTCGACGCGGGGACTGAAACCGGCCAGAAGATCGTTGACGCTCTGGAAACATCTGAAGCGACCCCCGAGCACCTTGCTCGCGTCGACGAGATCGTAGCGGACACCGCCGCCCACATGGGTCGATCCTTCCCTGTCAACGACGCCTACGAGCTCCTGACATCCAGTCTCGAGCATCCCATCTGGGACTCGATCGCCCAACGGTGCCTGAGTTGCGCCAATTGCACATTGGTGTGCCCCACATGCTTCTGTAGCACCGTTGAAGACGCCACCGACCTTGAGGGCACCGCGACCCGCACCAGGACCTGGGACTCGTGCTTCAGCCTCGACTTCACGAACCTCCACGGGCACTCGGTGCGATCATCTCCCGGTTCGCGGTACCGGCAATGGATGACACACAAGCTCGCGTACTGGTACGACCAGTTCGGGACCTCAGGCTGTGTCGGATGCGGCAGGTGCATCACCTGGTGCCCTGTCGGCATCGACATCACCGCCGAGATCGCCACACTCCACGACCAAGCAAAGGTGCCCACGCCATGAACCTCGACGACATACGCACCTCAAGCGACCTTCTCGCACGACTCGACGACAAGCGGTACGCCCTCTTCGAAACGGTGGCCACAGAACTCGACCTCGCCGAGGACGAGCGCCTCTTCAAAGAGAACGACGAAGCCAAGCGGTTCTTCATCATCACGCGGGGCATCATCGCCCTCGAGCTTGCACGTCCCGCACGCCCGGCCACGACCGTCCAGACGCTCGGTGCTGGCGACCTCCTCGGGCTGAGCTGGAGGCTCTCGCCCCACCGATGGATGTGGACGGCTCGCGCCATGGTCGACACCAAGCTCGCCGTATTCGACGCTGCGACAGTGCGTGAAGCTTGTTCCCTCGATCCCACACTCGACCGCCTCATGTGGGAGATCGTTGCCCACGACGCGTCCGAGCGCCTCCACCATGCACGGATCCAACTCCTCGACCTCTACGGGAGGGGATGACATGACGACACAACAAGAGATACGGCCTGAGATGCCGACGCCCGAGCCCATGCTCCCCCGTCCCTTCCGAGTCGCGGCCAAAGAACGCGAGACAGCAGACACCGTGACGCTGAGATTCGAGGCAGCCGACGGCGGTGGGCCGCTGTCCTTCGAACCCGGCCAGTTCACCATGGTGTACGCATTCGGAGTCGGCGAGGTTCCTATCTCGATCTCGGGAGATCCAGACGATCCCAGCACCCTCATCCACACCGTTCGAGCGGTTGGATCCGTCACCAACGCGATCTGTGCGCTCGAACCAGGGGACATCGCCGGCATACGAGGACCGTACGGAACGGGTTGGCCCACCGCTACGAACAAGGACCTGCTGATCGTCGCAGGCGGCATCGGGCTCGCACCCGTACGGCCAATGATCCTGCGGGCGCTCGCCCACAGGCGCGACTATCGCTCCGTCGGCCTCGCGTACGGTTCGCGGTCGCCTGCGGACCTGCTCTATCGCGACGAACTCGACACATGGTCCACTGCGGACGACATGAGCGTCTATGTGACCGTCGACCGGGGTGAGCCGGGATGGCGGGGTGAGGTAGGCGTTGTCACACCACTCGTCCGCCGTCTCCGATGCAACGCGAAGCAAGCGGTTGCAGTGGTCTGTGGGCCCGAGGTGATGATGCGCGTCGTTGCCAGGACACTCCAAGACAGAGGCATGGCACCAGAGAACATCTACGTCAGCATCGAGCGGAACATGAAGTGCGGTATCGGCCTTTGTGGTCACTGCCAGTTCGGCTCCGACTTCACTTGCAAAGAGGGCCCCGTGTTCCCCTATGCCGACGTTGCCTATCGACTCGGGATCGGAGCAGCATGATCACAACGTCGACCAAACCCCGCCTCGCTGTGTGGAAGTTCGCATCCTGCGACGGCTGCCAGCTCACACTCCTCGATTGTGAGGATGAACTCCTCACGATCGCCAACGCGGTGGACATCGCCTACTTCCCGGAAGCATCACGGGCGATGCAACCAGGGCCATATGATCTCTCGATCGTCGAAGGGTCAGTGACGAACAGCCACGACGCCGACAGGATCCATGAGATCAGAGCGATGTCCACAACGCTGATCACGATCGGTGCATGTGCGACTGCAGGAGGTATCCAGGCGCTCAAGAACTGGGCGGACGTGGACGAGTTCATCTCCATCGTGTACGCGCACCCTGAGTTCATCAGCTCGCTTGGAACGTCGACGCCGATCTCGAACCATGTAGACGTCGACTTCGAACTCAGGGGGTGTCCCGTTTCGAAAGCACAGCTCATCGAGGTGGTCGATGCGTTCGTCCATGGCCGCAAGCCGACCACACCGACCCACAGCGTGTGCGTCGAGTGCAAGCTACGAGGCACACCCTGTGTCATGGTCGCCCATAGGACTCCCTGCATGGGGCCGATCACACAGGCAGGGTGCGGTGCCCTCTGTCCAGCGTTCAACCGTGGGTGCTACGGCTGCTTCGGCCCTGCAGAATCACCGAACATCGAGTCGTTGCGAGAAGCATGGCATGCCCTGGGGGTCGACGACACGTTCCTCGTGCGGGCGCTGCGAACGTTCAACGCATATGCACCAGAGTTCAGAGAGGCAAGTGACACCTATGCCAGGTGAACACAGAGAGATCGCTGTCGACTACCTCGCCCGCGTCGAGGGTGAAGGTGCCATGTACCTCAAGATCGACGGGGACGAGGTCACAGACCTTCAGTTCAACATCTTCGAACCACCTCGTTTCTATGAAGCGTTCCTACGCCATCGTCATTTCCGCGAAGCACCGGACATCACAGCACGGATCTGTGGCATCTGCCCGGTCGCGTACCAGACAAGTGCGGTCAACGCCATGGAGAACGCGGCAGGCGTGCTCGTCGATGGACAGATCAGAGAACTGCGCCGCCTCCTTTACTTCGGTGAGTGGATCGAGAGCCACACCCTCCACGTGTACATGCTCCACGCACCCGACTTCCTCGGATATCCGAGTGCGATCGAGATGGCGGCCGATCTACCAGAGGCGGTAACCAGCGCCCTCCGGCTCAAGAAGCTCGGCAATACGATCATGACGGTGGCCGGTGGCAGAGAGATCCACCCGATCAACGTGCGCGTCGGCGGCTTCTATCGAGCACCGACCAAGCGCGAGCTCGCATCACTCGTCGACGAACTCGCCTGGGCGCTCGAAACGGCGGAAGCCACCGTCTCTCTCGTAGCTGGATTCGACTTCCCCGACTTCGACAGGGAGTACGAATACGTTGCGCTGCACCACCCCGCCGAGTACGCGATCAACGATGGGCGCATCATCTCGACGAGCGGCCTCGACATCGACCCGACGCAGTGGCCGGAGCACTTCGAGGAAACACACGTTGCGTGGTCCAACGCACTCCATGCCAACATCAAGGGGGGTGGCGCCTATCACGTTGGCCCCATGGCACGGTTCGCCCTCAACGGCGAGCAGCTCTCCCCGAGGGCACAGGCCGCAGCGGGCAAGGTCGGATTGACGCCAAGAGTCAAGAACCCGTTCATGAGCATCATCGTACGCGCTGTTGAGATCGTGCACGCATGCGAGACATCACTCGGCATCATCGACCGCTACGAGCAGCCTGACCCGCCGTTCGTGGAGGTCGAGCCGCGATCGGCGACGGGCCATGGTGCGAGCGAGGCC
>CAYLIR010000223.1:0-3697 GCA_964383515.1 uncultured Acidimicrobiaceae bacterium | reverse complement strand
GAAGCCCATCTCGAGATATTCCTCGAGAACCGGTCCTTTGTCTTGGTGGCGAACGAACGCATTGACGCTCATGCCATGCTGGCGAAGCTGCCGCATGCGTTCGGCGAGGTCGCTGCGGTCGGTGGTGACCATCCCGCCCTCCCCCGTGGTGAGGAGCTTGCGCGGATGGAAGGAAAAGACCGCAAGCGCTGGAGCATGGCCGACCGGTTCACCCTGGTATGTCGATCCCCCGGCACAGGCAGCATCTTCGACAAGAGCGACACCTCGAGCATCGCACAACGAACGAAGGCCTGCGAGGTCAAGCGGCATGCCAACTTGGTGGACGGCGAGCACAGCCTTCGTCCTGTCGGTCATCGCTGCCGCTACCGTCTCTGGCGTCACATTCTGACTCACCACATCGACGTCGGCGAACACAGGCGTCGCACCAACATATCGGGGTGCGTTTGCCGTCGCTATGAACGACAGCGACGGGACGACGACTTCATCGCCAGGACCGATGCCGAGCGCATGAAGCACCAGATGCAGCCCTGCTGTACACGAGCTGACGGCAACACCGTCGGACGCGCCAACATATGCAGCGAACGCTGCCTCGAACTCTGTGACGCGCGGGCCCTGGGCGACCCATCCCGACCGAATAGCATCTGCTGCAGCCTCAACCTCAGCTTCACCGAGCCATGGCTTCATGATCGGGATCGACACCGTCATCGTGATGCCTCGGCCTCTCGCTCCGCTCTCCACCATGCAACGAGACGCGTGAGGCCCTCCTCAAGCGGAACCGTGGTCTCGTATCCGAGGAGATTTCGTGCCTTCGAAGTATCGGCAAGCCGCCGAGACACGGGGTTGACCTTGCGCTCCTCCACGTACTCCGGGGCAAGATCGGACCCCATCACAGCGCTCAGCGCGAGAGCGAGCTCGGTGAGGCTCGTCTCCGACCCACTTGCGATGTTGAAGACCTCATCGGACACGTCACTGTCCGCTGCTCGGATGCATGCTCGCGCGACATCGTCGATGTAGACGAAATCCATGGTCTGCGTGCCGTCACCGAATATCCGCGGTGGCTTGCCTTCGCTGATACGCTCCATCCAGCGGATGAGCACCTCGGTGTAGACACCATGGATGTCGGTGCGCGGCCCGTATACGTTGAAGAATCGGAGTGCAACGTAGTCCAAGCCGTACATCTCATTGAAGGCACGCAGAAGCCCCTCGTTGAAGATCTTCGTCGCTCCGTAGAGCGTCCGATCGTTGTACGGATGGTGGCGTTCAGTAGTCGGGAAATCCTCGGCGAGGCCATATATCGAGGCAGAGGATGCCGCGATGACCTTGCCTACATCTGTTTCGACAGCCGCCTCGAGGACGTTGAACATGCCGTCGGCCATCACCTCGAGCGCCAAACGAGGTTCTGCGGCGCACTGGGTGATGCGGATAGCGGCCATGTGGTACAGAACGTCGATGTCTGCCATCACATCTCGCAGTGCCGTGTGGTCGCCGATATCCCCCTTGACGAACGTCAGATGGTCTGTCCGGTCCATCGCCTTGGCCAGATTGGCCATCCTGCCTCGCACCAGGTTGTCGAACACAACGATCTCATTGTCTGGGTCGGTTGCCAGACGATCTGCGATCGTCGAGCCGATAAGCCCCGCGCCGCCGGTGATCAGGATGCGTTTCCCCATCAGGCTTCTCCGTCCGTGTCCACAGCGGGCGAGGAAGCCCCGACCGCTCGCCTGAGCTCCGTCGCGACGACTCCAACCTGGGCTCTCGTCATCTCGGGGAACATCGGGAGTGACAGCAATCGTGCGGCAGAGCGTTCTGCATGGGGAAAGGAGCCTTCGCGATGTCCGAGCGAGGCGTACGCCTCCTGGAGATGGATGGGTACCGGATAGTGCAGTCCAGCACCGATACCAGCCTCCTGGAGGGCGGTCAAGACCCTGTCCCTTTCATCGAGCTCAACCACGAATAGGTGGTACACCGACCGTGCCCACTCGGGCTCGTCGAACACGTCGACTCCAGGGATACCCGCGAGCTCCTCCCGGTACCACCGTGCAACGGCGCGCCGTGCGTCCGTCCATCCATCGAGGTGCCTCAACTTGATATCAAGGGCTGCTGCGACCAGTTCGGACATGCGTGCGTTCGTGCCGACCACGCTGCTGTGGTACTTCTCCGCTTGTCCGTGGTCACGGAGAACGCGCATCCGATCGGCGAGTTCCGGCTTCTTCGTCGTCACCGCCCCGCCCTCACCTGGTGCGCCAAGGTTCTTTCCTGGGTAGAACGAGAAGCACCCCACATCGCCGAGCGAACCAACGCTCCGACCCTTGTACGTGGCGAGATGCGCCTGGGCAGCATCCTCAAGAACAAGGACACTGTTCCGCTCCGCTGCCTCAAGGATCGGATCCATGTCTGCCGGTTGTCCGTACAGATGTACCGGGATCACGGCCTTCACGTCGTGCGACCCGATGGCACGCGTAGCAGCATCCACCGAGATCGTGCGCGTGGCGGGATCACAGTCGACGAGCACAGGCGATGCGCCAACGTTGGAGACAGCTTCTGCGGTGGCGATGAAGGTGTTCGCCGGGACGACGACACGGTCGCCAGCGCCGATGCCGAGGGCCCGCAGGGCGATCTCAAGTGCGCTGGTCCCACTGGAAACCGCCACAGCATGCGACACGCCGTGGGCCCGGGCGAAAGCCGACTCGAAGGAGCGAACATGCTTGCCACTCACGAACATGCACGTGTCAAAGATCTCCGCCCATGCAGCGAGAACTTCATCCCGCAACGGCCGGTTGTTGACCTGCAGATCGAGAAATGGGATCGTCATTCCGTCTCCTCCTTGCCTACGTCAGGACACGGCCCGACAACTCGTGCTGGCACCCCTACGACGAGCATGCCGGGTGGAACGTCGCTCGTGACGACCGCTCCGGCGCCGACGAGGGCATGCTCACCTACCTCCACACCAGCGAGAATCGTAGCTCCAGAACCAATCGATGCACGTCTTCGGACGATGGTTCGCTCGAGTTCCCAGTCTGCAGCACCCTTGACGCGGCCGTCTGGTGCGGTCGATCGTGGGAGCAGGTCATTGATGAACATGACTCCATGCCCAATGAACACCTCGTCCTCGATGGTGACACCCTCACAAACGAACGAATGGCTCGAGATCTTGCACCGTGCACCGATAGCGGCACCCCGCTGCACCTCAACGAACGACCCGATGAGGGTTTCGTCGCCGATGGTGCAGCCATACAAGTTGATGAACGACGAGAGCCTCACGGACTCACCAAGTTGTACGTCATCAGAGATCGCCTGGTAGCTCCCGGAGAACGGTGCTGGTCTTTCCGTCACGATATCCCCCTCAACCCATGATTTCCATGCTCACACGGCAACAGGTGCGCCGTTCGTCGCGAGACTCTGTGAAGCAGCGTCAAGCAACTCCAGGACGCGAAGTCCGGATCGCCCACTGGTCAGAGGATCCCTGCGTGTCTCGATACACTCCCTGAACTCTGCAACAACGCGACCAAGTGCCTCGACTTCAGGCAATGCGGGAGCGACCATGTCGCCGACGCGGTACGACACGAGGGCGTCCCTGCGCATCCTATCTGAGAGACTCCCGAGATCTGCCCCTGACTCGTAGATGCTGAGTCGCTGCGCCGGACGTGTGTCATCCCATACGACCATCCGCTCGGAACCTCCGATGATGACGGTGCGA
>CAYLIR010000222.1:0-3701 GCA_964383515.1 uncultured Acidimicrobiaceae bacterium | reverse complement strand
CGATCAACCACGCGAAGGCTGCCGATGTTCCGATCATCGTTGCGATCAACAAGATGGACCTCGAGGCTGCGGACCCGTTCGCGGTGCGCGCAGCCCTTACCCAGCACGACATCGTGGTCGAGGAACTCGGTGGTGACGTGCCTGCTATCGAGATCTCTGCGCTCACGGGTGCCGGAATCGATGATCTGCTCGAGATGGTCAACCTCGTCGCGGAGGTCGAGGAATTGACGGCGAAGCCGAAGGCGCCCGCGATCGGGACGGTCGTAGAAGCGCAGATCGAAGTCGGCCGCGGCCCCACAGCTACCGTCATCGTCCAGCGAGGGACGCTCAAGAAGGGTGACGCCCTCGTGGCCGGCCCCGTCTGGGGCCGTGTCCGTGCGATGTTCGATGATGCAGGTGAACAAGTTCGCGAAGCAGGGCCGTCCATGCCGGTGCGCGTCATGGGCTGGGACGAGATCCCGACTGCAGGTGACATGTTCCAGGTGGTCAAGAACGACCGGACTGCCCGCAAGATGGCGCAGGCGAAGATCGATGAGATCCGCCAACAGGAGCTGGTCGTACCGAGCGCTGTCGACAGGCTCGGGATACTCATCGAGCAGATGCGCACGCAAGACCACTCGGAGCTGCGGATCATCGTCAAGACGGATACCCACGGTTCGCTCGAAGCGATCAAGGAGTCCGTCGCCAAGATCGACCGAGAGGACGGGCACGTCGCGATCGTGCACGCTGGCGTCGGCGGGATCACGACCAACGATGTGGCGTTGGCCGAAGCATCTGGTGCGATCATCTACGGATTCAACTCCCGCCCGGACGCTGCAGCGCGTGCCGCGTCCAAGGAGAGTGCCATCGACATCCGTACGTTCTCGATCATCTATGAGCTGCTCGACGATGTCGAATCGCTGCTCGTCGGTGAACTGCATCCCGAAGAGGTCGAACAGTTCCTCGGCGTTGCCGAGGTACGGCAGGTCTTCCGGGCGCCGAAGCTCGGGTTCGTCGCCGGTTCCTACGTCACGGAAGGAACGATCAATCGCAACGCCAGGGCGCGCCTTGTGCGCGACGGCGTCGTCGTGTACGACGGCAGGATCGTGTCGCTGCGCCGCTTCAAAGATGACGTCCAGAGCGTTGCAACCGGATACGAGTGCGGCATCGGCCTCGCCAAGTTCAAGGACATCAAGGAAGGCGACACCATCGAGTCCTATGAGATCAACGAGGTTGCTCGGACCTGATCGGGGCCTGGCGGCTGTCGGAACGAGAGGACCGAGCATTGGCGCGAAAACGTAGCCCCCGCATGCAGAAGGTGAACGAGCTCATCCGCGAGGTGGTCGCGGACGCTGTCGTAGACCTCAAGGATCCACGAATCGGGTTCCTCACCATCACCGGAGCAGAGACCAGCCCGGACCTCCGCCACGCCGTGGTCTTCTATTCCGTGCTTGGCACAGACGAAGAGAAGACATCCACAGCAGCGGCGCTCCGCCATGCGTCTGCACGATTGCAGCGGGCGATCGGTGATGAGACGCGTTTGCGGTATACGCCGAAACTCGAGTTCCGTGTGGATCCTGCCATCGACGAGGGGCTGCGGATCTCGAGGATACTCAGCCATCTCGAAGAGGATCCCGACCAGCGAGACAGGGGAGACGGCGATGCCTGAGCGGGTCGGCTCAGTAGCTGAGATAGCGTCCATCCTCGCGAGCGCATCGTCTCTCGGTGTCGTTGGCCATGTTGGCCCGGACGGCGATGCCCTCGGATCGATGGTAGCGCTCGCGCTTGCGGCCCGCAGCGTGGGCATCGATGCGGTTGCATCGTTCGACGAACCGTTTGTCGTCCCTGATGAGATGTCGTTTCTCGATACGACCGTCCTGGTCGCCCCCGAGGACTTTCCGGAGCAGGTAGACGTCGCCGTGGTCGTGGATACGTCTGTCCCGAGCCGGGTCGGATCGTTGCGGGACAAGCTCGACGCAGCGCGCCATCTCGGCGTGATCGACCACCATATCTCCGACGGATCGTGGGGCGATCACCTGCTCATCGATCGATCCGCAGCCGCAGCAGCGGAGCTCGTGTACGAGGTGATCGTCGAACTGGGTTGGGAGATCACGCCGGCCGTCGCAACGGCTATCTACACGGGGATCGTGCCCGACACGGGACGGTTCCAGTACGCGTCGACGTCGCCACGGACACACGAGATCGCAGCGGACCTACTCGCACACGGCGTTCATCCCGATGTCATCGGACAGAAGCTGTTCGAGGAGGCGCCGTTCGGCTACTACCGTGTCGCGGCACATGTGCTCGAGCGGGCAACGCTCGACGAGGAGCACGCGTTCGTGTGGTCGATCCTGACTCGGGAGGACCTCGCAGATGCCGGTGTGTCGAGCCATGAGACCGAGGGTCTCATCGACCTCGTGCGCATGGCGCGAGGCACCCAGGTCGCGTGTCTCCTGAAGGTCAAGGACGAAGGCGTCGTCAAAGGCAGCCTGCGGTCTCGGGGTCTCGTCGACGTGGCGGAGATCGCAGCAGCGTTCGGCGGTGGCGGCCACCACAACGCGGCCGGGTTCACGGCAGCGAAGGATCCCGAGGCGATCATCGCAGAGATCACGGACATGCTCCCATGAAGGCTTCAACTGCAGCGGGTTTCCTGCTCGTCGACAAGCCTCAGGGTTGGACCTCCCATGACGTCGTAGCCAAGATACGGGGGAGGATCGGGGGAAAGGTCGGGCACGCGGGGACACTCGACCCCATGGCGACCGGTCTGCTTGTGCTCGGTGTCGGCGGTGCAACCCGGTTGCTCAGATTCGTCCAAGGTGCGCGCAAGGAGTACCTCGCTACCGCATTGTTCGGCGTAGCGACGGATTCGCTCGATGCGGACGGTGCGGTCGTGTCGCGCGCACCGCTTCCCGTCACCGAGGAAGACGTGCTCGCTGCCATGGCGCGGTTCACCGGGGAGATCATGCAGATACCGCCGATGGTTTCTGCCCGCAAGGTCGAAGGGAAGAAGCTCTACGAGCTCGCCCGCGAGGGCAAGGTCGTAGAACGAGAGGCTCGCCGGGTGACGATCGACAAGCTAGAACTGATCGATCTTGCTCCATCGGACTATCCAGAGATCACGTTCCGCACGGTGTGCTCGACCGGCACGTACATTCGGACGCTTGCCGACGACCTCGGCAGGGCTGTCGGTGGGCGGGCACACCTGAGGGCGCTGCGCCGGGTGCGCAACGGTTCGATTCATGTCAGAGACGCATCGTCCGTTGAAGATATCGTCACAGCAGCAGACGGCGGCACCATCGAACGGCTCATCGTCGACCCTGCTGCTGTCCTGGACGGTTTCCCGGAGCTGCGCGTCGATGACGCAACGGCATTCCGGGTGCGCAACGGCCGGGAGCTACCATCCCACATCGCGCCTGACGACATCGGCACCCATGGGTTCTTGCGTATCAGCGACAGAGACGGCAAGCTCATCGCCATGTACAGGGACGACAGGGGAGCGCTTGTACCCGAGGTTGTGGTCCGATGAAGGTCTACACCGGGAACCCGGCACACTGGAACCCCGACAACGAGAGGCACGCCGTTGCGATCGGGGTGTTCGACGGTGTGCATCGCGGCCACCTTGCCGTGTTCAGAGCGGTGAAGGAGGCGGTTCCGCATCTCCCGATCGTCGCACTCACCTTCGGCACACACCCGGCGTCGGTCGTAGCCGACACGGAGCCTCC
>CAYLIR010000221.1:0-3702 GCA_964383515.1 uncultured Acidimicrobiaceae bacterium | reverse complement strand
CTGAACGCCCTGGTACCAGCGCACAGGACGCAGGCACACGTAGAGGTCGAGGATCTGGCGCAACGCCACGTTGAGGCTGCGGATGCCGCCACCGACAGGCGTTGTGAGCGGTCCTTTGATGCCGACGAGGTAGTTCTCGAACGCCTCGGTGGTCGCTGCAGGGAGCCACTCCCCCGTCTCGTTGAAGGCCTTCTCCCCCGCGAGCACCTCAAGCCACTCGATCTTCCGGTCGCCTCCGTACGCCTTGTCGACGGCTGTATCGAATACATGCTGTGCTGCTGCCCAGATGTCGGGCCCGATGCCGTCACCCTCGATATAGGGAACGATCGGATTGTCTGGAACCGCGATTGCAGTATCGGTCTTGGTTATCGCTTCAGCCATCGGCTTCTCCGTTCGGTTCGTCTCTGAAATTCGTCTCTTTGCGTGCCCGGGCAAGCCCGATCGTGTTCGTGAGCAACGATGCCCTCGTCATAGGCCCAACACCGCCGGGTACCGGTGTTATTGCACCCGCAACCTCGACCACTTCGTCGAAGAGCACGTCGCCGCGCAATCCGTCATCGGTCCGGGTCGTCCCGACGTCGATGACCACAGCACCCGGCTTGATGAACGATGCGTCGACCATTCCGGGGCGTCCGATCGCTGTCACAAGGATATCGGCTGTGGCGCACACAGCAGCAAGGTCCGGTGTACGGGAGTGAGCCTGGATCACCGTGGCATCCACCCCCTTGGCGCCGAGCAGAAGCCCCATCGGCTTGCCGACGAGGAAGCTTCGTCCAACGACAACCGCCGTCTTGCCTGCGGTCTCGATGCCGTAGTAGTCCAGGATCGTCATGACGCCCGACGGCGTCGCAGGCAAAGGCCCGGGACGGCCCAGGATGAGCCTCCCAAGGTTGAACGGGTGCAGTCCGTCGGCGTCCTTCGTCGGAAGAACCCGCTCAACGGCAGCCTCACCGTCGAGGCCGTCCGGGAGTGGCAGTTGGACGATCATCCCCGTGACGTCGTCGCGTGCGTTCAGGTCGTCGACAGCTTCGAAGACGTCCTGTTGGGTGGCATCGGCGGGCAGTTGCACGTCGAACGACGCCATACCGACGGCTTCGGCATCCTTGTGCTTGTAGCTGACGTAGACGTGGGACGCCGGATCGTCACCGACGAGAACCGTTGCGAGGCCGACAGCAATGCCCTTCGCCTTGAGGTCGGCGATCTCGACCGCTGCCTGTGCTTTGACCGCCTTGGCGACCTCGGTTCCTGAGAGGATCTGCGCGCTCAATGTCTGAAATGCCTTTCACCCATGAACAGCAATGCCATGGCATGCTCCTGTGCCGATTCGACTACTTCGTGGTCCCGCATCGAACCACCGGGCTCGACGATGGCCGTGATGCCCGCTGCAGCCAGGGCATCTGGCCCATCCCTGAACGGGAAGAACGCGTCCGACGCGCACACCGCGCCCTCGGCTCGCTCCCCTGCTTTGGCGAGTGCCCGTTGTGCTGCACCAACCCGCGATTGGTCGCCTGTGCCTACGCCGACGGCCGCACCGTCCTTGACGAGCACGATGGCGTTCGACTTGGCGTGGGCAGCGATCGTCCACGCCAACTCGAGGTCGGACACCTCCGCTGGCGTCGCATCCCGGGCCTTGCTCTCCCACTGTGACGCGTCCGCGTGGACCACGTCCGACTTCTGGACGAGGAACCCCGCATCGATCGTCCGCATGTCGATGTCGAAACGCCCATGGGGAGCTGCGGTGAACACGCGCACGTTCTTCTTCTGTGCCATGACGGCCTTGGCCTCATCGGTGATCGAGCGCGCGATCACGATCTCGACGAAGTACTCCGCGATCGCGCGGGCGGTATCTCCATCGAGCTCGCCACCAACAGCGATGACCCCACCGAACGCCGCCAGGGGATCTCCGTCCCATGCTCTGTCGAAAGCCTCGCGTATGGTTGGCGCGGTCGCTGCCCCGCATGCGTTCGTGTGCTTGATCACCGCCACGGAGCCATCCGGCATATCGGACACGAGGTGCCATGCCGCGTCCGCATCTGCGTAGTTGTTGAAGGACATCTCCTTTCCCTGGAGTTGCACCGCTTCGGACCACCACCCGCCGCGATCGCCAAGCGTGTAGAGGGCGGCGGGTTGGCTCGGGTTCTCCCCATATCGCAACGGCCGTGCAACCTCGAGCGGCAAGACGAGCCGCTCAGCATCTTCAGGCTCGAACCAGTTCACGATGTCTGCGTCGTAGCTTGCTGTCATGAAGAACGCCTCGCGGGCGAGTTCTCTGCGGTACTCGGCTGTGGTACCTCCCTTGGCGATGGCATGAGCGACCTCGTCGTATCGATCTGGGGACACGACGACGGCAACCCACGCGTGGTTCTTGGCTGCTGCTCTGATGAGGGTGGGGCCACCGATGTCGATGTTCTCGATGATCTCGGCCGCGTCGGCGCCGCTGTACACCGTCTCCGCGAACGGATACAGGTTGCAGACCACGAGTTGGAAAGGTTTGATGGCGAAATCAAGGAGCTCCTGGCGATGGCTCTCCTTGCCCAGATCTGCGAGCACACCCCCGTGGATACGGGGATGGAGCGTCTTGACGCGCCCGTCAAGCATCTCAGGCGCGCCAGTGACATCCTGGACGTGTGTCACCGGGATGCCCGCCTGCTCGAAATGTGCTGCGGTGCCGCCCGACGATACGATCTCGACCCCGAGGCCTATGAGCGATTCGGCGAAGGGCGTCAGGCCCCGCTTGTCGGATACGGATATCAACGCCCTGCCTACTGCTATCTGCGTCATCGCCTGCTTCCTTCACGTTCTCGTTTCTGCCAGAGCACCTGATCGCCGACGACCCGCATCTCCCCCCGAGCGAACGCATCTACGACTTCGGGGAACAGTACATGCTCGATCTCCTGGATCCGTGCGTGCAGGGTCTGAGCGTCGTCGCCACTGTGCACCGGCACGGGTCGTTGGGCGATGATCGGGCCGTGGTCGACGTGTTCGTCTACGAAGTGGACCGTGACCCCCGTGTAGGTGACGCCTGCCGCAAGTGCCTGGTCAACAGCGTGTGCCCCAGGGAAGGAAGGCAGGAGCGCCGGATGTACGTTGATGATCGCATCGGGGTACCGCTCGACGGCCGACCGGCTGAGGATCCGCATGAACCCAGCGAGTATCAACGCCGTTGCGCCGTGGCGTTGTGCCGCGTCACACACGGCGTCGCTGAACGCGTCCCTCGATGTGAACGCGTCCCACGGGACGACCTCGGTTGCGATGCCTGCTCTCCGGGCACGGTCGAGTGCAGCGGCACCCTCTCGGTCGGAGACGACGACGGCGATCTCGTACGCAGAGCTCGGCCTGTCGATCAGCGCCTGGAGGTTGCTACCTGTGCCAGACACGAGGACAGCGAGCGAAACGTGGTCAGAGGGCATCACCCGCCATTCTAGGACGGCAACGACATGCACATCTGGCGGCGGTGCCTGCGGCTCTGCCACATGCGCGCTCGTTCACTGCGGAGCCGAACAGCCTCAGGCGCCCATGGCCTCGAGCATCGCAGCACCCATGTCCGTCGGCGTGGGTGCCACAACGACACCTGCGTCGGTGAGCGCCTCGATCTTGGCCTCGGCGGTTCCCTTGCCACCTGAGATGATGGCACCCGCGTGGCCCATCCGCTTCCCAGGAGGGGCTGACGTGCCAGCAATGAAACTCGCGACCGGCTTGGTC
>CAYLIR010000220.1:0-3707 GCA_964383515.1 uncultured Acidimicrobiaceae bacterium | reverse complement strand
CGCGGCGATGATCATGCGCATCGAACTCGTGTCCCCCGGCATGGGCGTAGTCGACCTCGACGACTTCAACAAGATCGTGTCCATGCACGGCATCCTGATGGTCGCTGTAGCCGTTGCAGGGATCATCGGCGCATTCGGGAACTACATCATCCCCATCCAGATCGGCGCACAGGACATGGCCTTCCCGAGGCTCAACGCCGTCGGCTACTGGCTCGTCCCGCCGGTTGCGATCGCGTTGTTGATGTCGCCGCTCCTCGGAGCGTTCAACGCAGGCTGGACATCGTACGCGCCCCTGTCGGTGACCAACGAGAGCGGCCAGATCCTGTTCAACATGGCGATCGTCACCTTCGGTATGTCCTCGATCCTCGGCGGCATCAACATCATCGCGACCGTGATCACCATGCGGGCACCTGGGATGACGTGGGGACGGTTGCCCATATTCACCTGGGCAGGGCTGGCCACATCGGTTCTGTCGTTCGCTGTCACCCAGTTCTTCGCAGCTGCCGTGATCCTCGTCACCATGGACAGGGTCGCGGGGACGAGCTTCTTCCAACCCGAAGTTGGCAGCAGCCTCCTCTACGAGCACATCTTCTGGTTCTACTCGCACCCGGCTGTGTACATCATGGTGTTGCCTGGATTCGGTGTGATCCTCGAGATCGTCACAACGTTCGCCCGCAAGCCGCTGTTCGCGTACAAGGCGGTGGTGGTATCGTTGTTCGCGATCGTCGGCCTCTCCGTGGTCGTGTGGGCCCACCACATGTTCACCTCGGGCATGGCGAACTTCCTCCACGGGCCGTTCATGATCGTGACCGAGGCGATCTCCATCCCGACGGGTGTGATCTTCCTCGGCATCCTGGGAACGCTGTGGCAGGGGAGGCTGTGGTTCAGAACGCCGCTGGTCGTCGCGTTCGGCTGGCTGTTCAATTTCACCATCGGAGGGATCACCGGCATCTTCCTCGCCGACGTGGCAACCGATATCCACCTCCATGACACCTACTTCGTGGTCGCGCACTTCCACTACACGATCGTCGGTGGATCGATCTTCGCTCTGCTCGCCGCCGTGTTCTACTGGTTCCCGAAGGTGACGGGCCGCATGTACAACGAGACGGCAGGGAAGATATTCGGTGTCTGGGTGACGGTGTTCTTCAACCTCACGTTCATCCCGTTGTTCTGGGCAGGCATGAACGGTATGAACAGGCGCATCGGAGACTATCCGGATGCCTTCGCGGGAGCGAACAGGTTCGCGTCCATCTCTGCGCTCATCCTTGGGACGAGCTTTCTGCTGTTCGTCGGCAACCTGTTGTACTCCGCGATCTGGGGGCCAAAGGTGGGTCCGAACCCGTGGAACGCCAGGACGCTCGAATGGCTGATCCCGTCGCCGCCCCCAGAGCACAACTTCACCTCTCAGCCCGTCGTGATCGGGCACCCGTACGCGTACGGGGTCAAAGGGTCCGTCCACGCGTACTTCCCAGATGCCGAGAAGCACGAAGAGCCCGGCGACAGCACAGAACCCGACGAGGAGGGTGCACTCGTATGACGGGCCAGCAGCTCGCCATCGACAACGAACGCCTGAAGAAGGCGACGCGTAGAGGTGTGATCGCTGCCGTGGCCCTCGCGGCGCTCTCGGTCGTCGAGTACTTCATCGCAACTGAGGTTGCCCAGCCGCTGCTTCCCCTGATCCCGTTCGTGTTCCTGAAAGGATGGATCATCCTCGACACGTTCATGCACATCCGCGCACTCTGGAGCGATGACCACTGATGACGACACTCGACACGACCCCAGAAGAAGCCGTCGAGCTCTCTCACGACGAATACCACCAGGACATGTCCTTCCAGCCAAAGGCCAACAGGATCGGCCTGTGGCTGTTCATCCTGTCTGAGACCTTCCTCTTCGGAGCGTTCCTGTCTGCTCGCTGGTTCTCCACAGGAACGTTCAAGCCAGATGAACTCAACCAGTTGCTCGCCCTCGGGCTCACCATCGTGCTGCTCGTCTCCTCGATCAGCGCCTACCTGGCAGAGACGTCGATCCGGTTCAACCACCGGAAGAACTTCGTTCGGTTCACGATCATCACGATCGCACTCGGCTTGCTCTTTCTCGGTGGTGTCGTCATCGAGCTGAAAGAAGCGATCCACTCGTACCCGCCGGAAACACCGTTCGGGACGTCGTACTTCATGCTCATCGGCCTCCACGCGTTCCATGTCGTCACCGGCATGGTGGGTCTCACGATCGTGCTCCTCCTCGGCATGCGCGGCCACTACGGCTCGGACGAGTACTGGGGAGTCGAAGGCGTCGTCAAGTACTGGCACTTCGTCGACCTCGCGTGGGTCATCATCTACCCGACCCTCTACCTGTTCTAGCGATGGTGGCAGACACCGCGCAGGCGTCAGATCGTACGGGTCCCATCTCGCTCAAGCGGAAGATGCTCGAAGCAGTTGCGCTCATCGTCGGTTCGACGCTCGTCATCGGCACGCTCTCATCGATCGCACTGCTCATCTACACGAGGGATGCGCGTGAGCCAACGGTTCATGTACTCGATATCCCGCTTGGTTCGTACGACCGGATCCTTGCAGGAGACAATGTCCTCGATATCCCATCGACCTGGGCGTTCTATGCAGGCGATGCGATCGTGCTCGACAACAAGGACGACGTGACCCACACCATCGGCACATGGTCTGTGCCGCCGAACACGACGCGGCGGTTCGGCCTCGAGCCTGCGTTCGGTGGCAACTTCACCTGCAGCCTTCTTCCTGCAGGCACTGTGACGCTGGACATCCAGCCGAGAGGCTACGACTTCTCCATCATCGCGCTCACGACCTTCGGCTTCGGCCTGGCTGTTGGCATCATCCTGTTCATCGGCCTCACGATGATGCGTGCAATGGCAAGGGGAGAGGACGATGATTGGGTTGACTCCGGACGCAATGGCCAGGCCAGAGCCGACGCACGTGTCTGACCGGCGCCTGCCGCGGCACGCTGAGGGCTCCTCGGAGCGACAGGCTGGAACGAGGTTGCCGATCGGCAGGACGAGCGACGCAGGGAATCTGACAACGTAACTCTGGTTGTACACAGCAATCGAACGAAGGGTTTGCGATGTCCATCACCACTCTGCCTGCCGATTGGGAACCAACGAGGGCGACGCTTCAGAAGTACGCACACGCCATCACCGCGCTACCGCGTGCTAGCGCACCCGCACATCCACGCTGGTCCCAGGTAGCCCTGGACATCACGCCAGATGGTCTCGTGAGCGCCGCGACGCCGCTTGCAGACGGCAGCGAACTCGTTTCGACGATCGACCTGAGCGATCATCAGATCGTGATCACCGCCGGGGATTCCACGAAGGTGTTCGATCTGGCAGCCGGACCGAGCCCGCTTGAGGTGGGGGATGCGATCGTATCCATGGCGGCCGAGCACGGTTCATCGATCGACGTTGACGTTTCGCGCTACGCAGACTCCGACACACAGGAGTACGAACGAGCCCACGGGTCCGCCTTTGTCGACGTTGCGGCCTCCGTCGCTGAAGCGTTCGAGACCATCAACGCCGACATCGATGGTGAGGTCACCGGCCCACATCTGTGGCCGCATGGTTTCGACATAGCCACTGAGTGGTTCTCAGACATGATGGTCGACTACGACGGGGTGCCGACCAGTGCGCAGATAGCGATCGGGTGGTATCCAGCAGGCGATGCCTATTTCTACGCCAACCCGTGGCC
>CAYLIR010000219.1:0-3711 GCA_964383515.1 uncultured Acidimicrobiaceae bacterium | reverse complement strand
CAGGGCCAAGGTAGAGGATCACGTTGCAGATCGCGATCCGTTGGGGTTCCTCGCCGTCCGGCGAACCGGGAGGGCTTGGCGGATCGACATCGCCATGAGGGCAACGAGCGGTCTCATCGACCCTCCACCAGATATCGGAACACCGACTCGAGCGATTGATCCTGTGGCCGGAACCCTGTGATCCGCGCCCCGATGTCAGCAGCGATACGAGGCGTATCCCTACCGAGGGTTGTGATGTCGTCGGTGGATACGGAGATGCCGTCGCTCGTGGTGGTGACACTGAGCGCCGACGATGACGCGAACAGCGCGGCACCGAGCTTGCGTGGCAGGTCGGTAGCGATCGTCACGACATAGGGAATGTCGTGCATCGATGCTCTGATCGCATCGACGGACCCTGCTGCTGCAAGCTTCCCGTCGACGATCGCGATGATCCGCTTCGACACTTTCTCGACTTCTTCGAGGACGTGGGATGAGACGATCACGGTCTTTCCCTGTTCACCGAAGTCAGCGAAGAGGCGGATGAGATGGGCCCGTTGGATCGGATCCGTGCCGTTGAGAGGTTCGTCGAGGATCAGGACATCCGGATCTGTCACGATCGCTGCGGCGACTTTGATCCGTTGGCGCATGCCTTTCGAGTAACCACCGATACGGCGGTCTGCTGCGTCGTCGAGCTCGACGCTCCGGAGTACCTCGTTGGGCTTGTCTCGCTCGGCCACGTTCGACAGCGCAGCGCTGTAGCGCACGTACTGCCTTCCGGTCAAGTGGTCGTAGACCGCGTCTTCGTCGGGGACAAGGGCGAGGGAAGCGAACACGCTGCTGTCCGTTCTCGGGTCCTTGCCCTGAACCGTGATCGATCCGTTCGACACCGACGTGAGCCCGCAGATCATGCGGAACAGCGTCGTCTTGCCTGCGCCGTTGGGACCGAGGAGACCGGTGACGCCAGGACCGAAGGAGCACGAAACACCCGAAACGGCGACCTTCTGGCCGAACCACTTCGACACGCCGTCGATCTCGATCGTCGGTTCGGCGACGAAAGCCGGATCGAGGGTCACAGCAACCTCCGATACCGCTGTGCCGCAAGCGCGACGGCGGCGATGCCGATGACGACGATCCCGACGATTCCCCACAGCGGATGGATCCTTGCAACGGCGAGCAGCGAGTCGTTGTTGACAGAGCCGAAGATCCATCGGTTCGCTGCATCGGCCGTGTTGACGGGGGCAAGGAGTGCCAGCCACCTGCCTCCCGGCAGGGCGGAACTGCGCACGATCGCTTCGGAGAATGCGCTCATCCCGATCATCATGGCGAGGAAGACACCCGCCGCGATCGACTTGCGGTTCACCAGGCTTGCAACGGCGAACCCGAGGGGGACGAAAGCGATGATGTAGACAACGCTCACCGCGAGGATCTTCGGGATCGTGGGTGCAGCGTGGACGATGCCCGAGACGAGGCCATCGGGGTCGGTCCCTGCCTGGCCGACGAAGAGAAGGATCTGGGGGAGGAGGAGGAAGCCTCCAACAACCGTTGTGAGCGCTGCGAAGCGGGCAGCGAGATAGCCGTTCGATGTGAGTGGCCGAGACGACAGCATCGACAGGACACCGTCTCTGCGGTCGGGGATCAGGAGCTCCGGGGCTGCAAGCGCCGTGAAGAGCATCACCATGGTGCCGCCGAGTTGGAAGAAATCTACGTTGGCCGACGAAAGGGCAAGGTCGCTGGCGACGTACGCGGGAAGGATGAACGAGATGCCAACTGTCGCGATGGCGGGGAGGAGAGCGAACGCCACGAGGAGCCACGGCATGATCTTTCGCTTCGCTTTGCGTCTCAGGCCAAGCACACGCCTCATGCCGTCTGCCCACACGGTCCTGCGCGCACCCGCGCCCCCACGCCGCTCTCCGACGTATGGCTCGTATCCCAGGTCGTAGACAGCTCCGCGCTCTGTCGTCATCGCTGCGCCTCGGTTTCGAGGAACCGGTCTTCGAGAGAGCCCCTCGAGGCTCCCATGCTCAGAAGGGAGGCACCGCTGCGGGCAACGATGTCGCGCACCAAGTCGAACACGTCTCCCTCACCGTATCGGACGGTCAGCGTGCGGCCGTCCAGCGCCACCGATGCACCCTTGGAACGGAGTGCTTCTGCGACCTCGTCTGATCCGTGGATCATCTCAAGCCGCACGACTTCCGCATCGTCTTCGGGCACCAACGGGCCAGCGCTGAGGAGCGTTCCTTCATCGAGCATGACAACGAAGTCGCACGTTCGCTCGATGTCGCGCAGCACATGGGATGAGACGATGACGTCGATGTCGAACGTGCCGAGACGGGCGATGAGATCGAGCATCTCTTCACGACCACTCGGGTCGAGGCCGGATGTCGGTTCGTCGAGGAACACGAGCTTGGGGTCGTGCACGATCGCCTGGGCGAGTTTGGCCCGCTGCTTCATCCCTGTCGAAAAGTCTCCGAGGTAGCGGAACCGTTCCTCGTCCAAACCGACGAGGGTGAGCACGTCCGACGCTCTCTGGCGTGCAGCCTGCCGTGGCAGGCCAGCGGTTCCCGCGGCGTAGATGAGGAAATCTGCTGCGGTCTGGTCAAGGGGGAGGCACGGGCCCTCAGGCATGTACCCCACAAGACTGCGGAGAGGGATCGTCTCGCTCTGCGGATCCATCCCGAGGACGGTCGCCGTGCCAGCGGTCGGCGTGAGGATGCCCAGGAGGATCTTGATCAGTGTCGTCTTGCCTGCCCCGTTCGCACCGACAAGGCCGGTTCTCCCTTTCGGTACCGCGAGGTCAAGCGAATGCAGCGCTACCACAGACCCGTAGGCATGGCCGATCTGGGATGTGGTGATCGTGAGTTCCGACATTGCCCTGAACTGTATCGGCCTCGGAACCGGACGGTTCCCACATCAGCGGTACCATCGCCCGATGGAGGTACTCCTTTCGACCGTAGGCGCCGTTGTTGCGACATGGCTCGCTGTCGAGGTACTACGGTCGTGGCGGAGAGGGAAGCGTCTCCACGCGGAGATATGGTCGATCGCTTTCGGCGCCTACGCACTTGGCATGTGGGCGCTGGCTTTCGGACTCGGATTCGGATGGACCTCGGCCAGCTTCCGTTCGTTCTATTTCCTCGGTGCAGTAGCGAACATCGCACTCCTCGCTGCGGGGTCGATAGCGCTGCACTCCCTCCGGTGGGGAAGATGGGCGATGAACGTCGCCGTGCTGTGGCTCGTGTTCGGGTTCTTCGCTACGTTCCTGGCACCGTTCACCGAGGCACTTCCGGTGGCAAGCGTGCCCGAGGGCAGCCAGGTGTTCGGGTTCACCTTCCCCATTGACGCGCTCACCCTCCCCGGGCCGCGTCTGTTCGCTGCGGTGTCGGGCGGTGTGGGGTCGATCGTGATCATCGTGCTTGCGGTCGCAACGATCGTGCGTTCCTGGAACTCGATGCGCTGGCTCGCCTATGGCAACATGTTGATCGTTGCGGGAACACTGGTGCCCGCAACGGGGGGATCGCTCACCGCGCTGGGTGAGTCGGCAGCACTCTCCGTGACATTGACCCTCGGGATCCTGTTGCTGTGGTGGGGGTACACGATGGCGAGCGGATCCAGGCGTTCGACGTAGCACGGCCCAACGGCGGCTCGATCACCTGCGCCTGTCGGTGCGCCGTCTCCTGTCGCGCCATCCAAAGGCCACGTACCGCCAGTACCTGGCGGCGCGTGGCGGGGCGTTCG
>CAYLIR010000218.1:0-3726 GCA_964383515.1 uncultured Acidimicrobiaceae bacterium | reverse complement strand
CCACGTCTCCATCAGGCGCACCTCGGCGAAGGTCTGTGTGCTCATGTCCCCGTACAGCCACGGAACCTTGTCGGTAGCAGCCATGCGAGAAAGGGCGTCCACGACGTCGGCTCTCCCGAAACGCCACCATTCGATGATCTCCTGGTGTCTGCGGCCCCTGCCTCGCTTGACACCGGCGTCTATCCATTCGTTGACGTCGGCGATGTCTTCTGCTTCGAACTTCGTTTTGCCCTCTGCGAGCACCTGGGCAGCGAACTCCTCCGTGTGCGCAAGATGGCTCACAGTGTCCTGGATGGTCCAACCGTGGGCGGGGGTAGGTGTCGTCCATTGGCGGTCACGGAGGGTCTGGAGGAACTGATCGAGTTGTTGCTGCTCAGCAACGAGGTCGGAGAGGATTGCTCGCATAGCGTGATTCTACTCCATTCGGAAGGTCACCGAACGGTGGTGTGCTGCGTGCCGAACTCGTTGAGACGGTCGATGAGAGCCCGCAGCCTGCCGTAGCTCCTCCTGTCGAAGTCGAGCATGAGCCGTGGGAGATCCACGTTGTCGTCTGAATCGATCTCTGCCTGGGTGGCACTGATCTTGACGATGGAGCCAGATACGATGATGTCCGCGAATTCCTCGTTCAATCGTTCCACGAACTCGTCAGGCAACTCGGTCTTGAGCCGCAGTATCAGCTTCTGGTCAACGTAGCGCTGGGAGTGGTAGACGGCGAAGAAGCGCGCGATGTGGTCGATCGCCTCGTCGATGTCTGTCGTGAGGAAGTACAGATTCGTATCGTCTGGGGCGATCATGCCCTGTTCGATCAGCGTCTCGCAGAGTCCCTCCCATGCCTGCCAGTATCCGGTGCCAGGGCTGTCGATCATCACGATGGGGTGTAGGTCTGACTTTCCGGTCTGCACGAGCGTCAGGAGTTCGAACGCTTCGTCCATGGTCCCGAAACCGCCGGGGAAGAGCGCGAAGGCATCAGACTCCTTGACGAATTGCACCTTTCTGGTGAAGAAGTACTTGAAATTGATGACCTTCCCAGGCGAGAGGTACTCGTTGGCGCCATTCTCGAACGGCAGGCGGATGTTCACACCGAAGCTCGCCTCGATTCCGGCACCCTTGTTCGCCGCTTCCATGATCCCAGGACCTGCACCGGTGATGACCATGAAGCCTTGTTCTGTTGCCATCTTGCGTGCAAAGGCCTCGGCCATCGCGTAGTTCGGGTCGTCGTTCGATACTCTCGCCGAACCGTACACGGCGACCTTCTGCTTGTGCCGGTATGGGGCGAAGACGAGGGACGAGTAGCGCAGTTCCTTGAGAGCGGTGTTCATCATCTTGATGTCTCCGCGATCGGTTTCGTCCACGATCAGTTTCAACGCGGTGACGATGATCTCGCGCACGAGGTCTGCATCGGTGAAAAGGCCATCTCTGGTGGCGATGACATCGGCGATCAGCCGGTCGATTTCGGCATCGATCCTCGGGTCGTTCATGCTGTAAGCCATGGGAGAAAGGTAGCTGGCGCCGGTACGAATGCTGCCTCGGGCAGGGACCCCTCGGGAACCTGGTTCAGGTGGGTACCGTTTCCGCCGCTTGGTTGACATGCCGCGCACGCCGCGCACGGGGCAAGCATGCACGCTGTCGTGGCGGGCGCAACGTGCTCAGTCGCGGAAGTTGATGTACTGGAGGGGAAGGCGGAAGTTGAGGCTCTTGACTGCTGCGATCACAGTCTGGAGATCGTCGCGTTTCTTGCCGGAGACGCGGAGCTGGTCCCCCTGGATAGCGACCTGCACCTTGAGCTTCATGTCCTTGATGTCCTTGACGAGCTCTTTGGCAGCGTCCTGGGCTATGCCCTCGTTGAGGGTAAAGATCGCTTTGTATCGTCCGCCGCCGATCTGTTGTGGTTCACCACCAGCGATCGACTTGAGTGACACGTTGCGTCGCACGAGCTTCCCTTTGAGGACGTCGATGGCAGCGTCGAGGCGGCCTTCTGAGGCGCTTTCGATGGTGATCCCATCGTCGGAGAGCGTGACAGATGTGTTGGTGCCCTTGAAGTCGTACCGGTTCACGATCTCACGAGCGGCCTGGTCCACAGCGTTGCGAACCTCGTGCATGTCTACCTTGGAAACGATGTCGAATGATGGCATGGCATCAGTGTACCGGACGATGCGGCAACCCTCGGCCAGCATCACGATTGCATGTACCACGATTCCTGGGTTCGCAGTGTCAACGGTTCCGCAGGCTCGCGGTGCCACATGGGAGGCGGTGAACGCTCGGTTCGCCACGCCACCTCGGTCTAGTCGCTGAAGGGGTTCCCCTCGGGGCCGCGACGGACGACTGCAGACCATACGGTCTCGTAGTGGTCACGGTCGAATGGGTCGATGTGGGGGAGCACGAATTCCTCCCATGCGGCACGCATCGGATCCGTCGAGTGTGCGTACATGCGCAGGCCTGCTGGATACCGATCGAGCACCGTGCGCAGCGACATGGGCGTTTCGACTCGTGTCATCGAATCCCCCGATGTGAACGACGTGTTGATCTCTACAGCCAGCCTGGTCAAGAGCGTGCGCACCTGATCGTGGAGGCCCGGATGCCGTCGTTCGAGCATGTGTGCGAGGTCGTCTTCGTCGGGGAACAGCTTCTCCCAGATGATCCAACGGTCGGCGAATGCCTTGTTCAACGTCTGCGTCCCTGCATAGTCGCGAAGGTCCGTGGGGTTCAGCGTCCCGAAGATGCGCACGTCGTCGCGCAACCGCACCATCTCGCCTGTCGGGAGCTCGAGAGCCTGATGCCGGTCGAGCAGGCCATGGAGCGCAAAGAGCGTCTCTGCTCCTGCTGCATTCAGTTCGGAGAGGTTGACGATGGCCGGGCCGCGCAGTGCCCGAGTGATGTCGCCATCCTCCCATCGGCTCTCGGTGCCCCCCATGCCATCGCCGTGAAGCTTGATCGACCCGATGAGTGTGATGTCGCGCACTTCGCCGGTGAGGGGGATTCGGTAGTACGGGGTTGCGAGGCGTGCAGCGAACTGCTCGAGGTCGTGGTCTTTCCCCGTGCCCATGTGACCCCGAAGGGCGAGATGGAGCGGTGTCTTGGTGAAGTGCTGTCTGCGGACTTCTTCGAGCCGTGCGAGCTTGTACTGCATGCCGAGGTCGACGTAGTACGGATCGGATGAGGGGATGTGATCACGCCTGATCTCAGCATCGGGAAGGCTGTCGGGGACTTCCACGATGGGGAGACACACATCGGGGCCTTCTCCCGAGGGGTCGCTGAACGTGACAGTCTGTGCCATGGGTTGCTCCTAGCTGGCGAAGGTTTCAACGAACTGGTCGCCAGCGTGTACCCACCAGGCGTCCGTTCCGGATTCAGTGATCGTCTTGAAAAGGGTCGAGCGTACGCCGTCGACCATCGCCGTTGCGAGGTCGAGGGGCCGCTCCACGACCTGGGCGCGCGAGTACGCGTTGCGCACGGTGTCGTCGCCGATGCCGATGCCGAGCACGGTGGTTCCACCGCGCTCGACGGTTGCGACGGTCTCAGCGAGCGCAGCCACCGAGCCTCGGGTCATACCGTCGGCCAGCACAACGAGGATACGGTGGGTGGCTCTCTGGGAGCTGAGCCGCTGCGCTGCATGTGCGACGTTGAACTCGTCCACGTTCGCTGCCTTGTCGAACATCGAAACCGGCGGGGAAGCTTCCGGAGCTCTTCTGGCCTGGGCCGCTGCATCGCGCGGGGCCGCTGCTGTGT
>CAYLIR010000217.1:0-3727 GCA_964383515.1 uncultured Acidimicrobiaceae bacterium | reverse complement strand
GAAGATCTCATCGAACGCGGGCGGGCGCGACCGCAGGCTTCCGATAACCACCGGGTTCCGACCGTGACGGGTCGTACGAGCGGTCCGGTGCTCATCAACGGCGAGCAGCGCCACGCTGACGAAGCCACGGTGAGCATCTTCGACATCGGTTTCCAGCGTGGCTACGGCTGTTTCGAGGCGATGCGCACCTACAAGGGATGTGTCTTTCGCCTCGGCGACCACCTCGACCGTCTCGAGCACAGCGCACAGAACCTCCGGATACCCCTCGAGGAGCGCGGCATCCTGGAAGGATGGTGTGAACGCGTAGGCAGGGGCGGTGACGGCGTGCTGCGCATCTATGTGACAGGTGGCACGGATCCGCAGCATCTCGGACACGACAATGCCACCATCGTGTATCTCGAGCCACTCCCTGTCATCCCACCCTCGGTGCGTCTCGACATCGTCGAGGCTCCATGGCATGCAGACGGCAGAACTTCTGAGCTCACCGGTGCCAAGACCATGTCCTATGGACCGAACCTGGCAGCGACCCTCGCGGCGAAATCGAGGGGCTACGACGATGCAGCGCTCATCGGCCAGGAGGACGTTGTGCTCGAGGGCCCCACCTTCAGCCTGGGATGGATACGGGACGGTGCGATGTTCACGCCAAGCCTCGATACGCACATCCTGGCATCTATCACCAGGCAGGTGACGATCGAAGCGGCCAAGCGGTTGTCTATCCCGACGATGACCGGCCGGTTCCCATCGAAGGCGCTCCTCGATGCGGACGAGGTGTTCATCATGTCCACGGTGCGTGAGGTATTGCCTGTGACCGCTGTCGGCCATGTGTCGTACGAGCCTGGCCCCGTGACGATGCGTCTGAAGCGGGAGTTCGCGAGCCTTGTCGCTGAGGAGTGCGGGTGAGCAGTCGCGTTGCAGCCGTCGCCTCGCTCTACGAGGGCGTTGTCACGGATCCCGACCGATGGAACGACCAGATGTTCATCGATTGGGCTGATGCGGTCGCTATGGACGGCTCGATCACGAAAGATGAAGCCAGACAGGTGCGTCGAGCTGTCAACGTTGCTCGCAAGCTCAAGCGATTCTGGTCCGAAGCGACGCACCGCTCGGATCTTGGATGGGAATCCAGGGTAGACCTCGTTCTTGGGCCGAGGGCATGGCGTCCCATGCTCGAACTTGCGGAGATCCGATTGGCCGCTACGCGCGACGCGGATGCGTTCGACGAGGTCGCGCGTCTCTTCCGTCTCGTGAACCAGGACGAGTTCATGGACGGGATCGACTATGCGGCATGGATGCGGACACAAACGTGATCGCGCTGTAGTATCGAAAGCATGAAGATCGCCCAAAGAACCGGAATCCTGGTTGCTATGGCGCTCATAGCAACCGCGTGCACATCGAGCTCCACGCCCGATTCGACCACAACACCCTCGCTGACACCGCTCACGACTGCAGCGACGGCATCGCCTGGGACGACAGTTTCGGACGAATCACCGACGACCTCTCAGGCACGCTCGACGTTGACGCCGCCCAAGTACGCCATCGTGGACCGTATCCAAACAGATGCTCCCGGTGACACCGTTGTCGTACTGCTCGATACGAACAGCTACACGTCTCTGACAGACCTCGACCTCTACGACATCATCGCTGAGGTCGTAGACCAGTTCCCTCCCATTTCGGTGATGCACATCGTTGACGACGAGCAAGCGGTCAACACGGTTGCGAATCCAGATGCGACCGATGAGGAGCTAGCGCTGGTGCAAGACAACTACCTGGCGCGCCTTGATGACGGGGTCAAGATCACGTATCTCGGACCCTTCGCTACGAGCGGCACCGCGATCCTCGGCTCCTAGGAGCGAACCCGCTGCCGTCGCCGCTGGGATCAGAGGAGCATCTGGGCGACGAGGAGGAAGCTGCCGAATCCCACGGCGTCGGTGATCATCGTCAGGAAGATGTTCGACGCCATCGCAGGATCCTGGTTCAGGCGGCGCAGGATAAGGGGGATGCTCACCCCGGCGAGGGCAGCCGTGATCGCCCCGACCATCATTGAGATCCACACGATGACGCCCATCTGGAGTGGTGTTGGCGCTGTGGCTGCATCTCCGACGTTGGACACCGCGACGACAGCCGCAACGAGGATCGCGCCGATCGTCGAGATGATGATGCCACGCAACAGGCCGATGAGGAGCTCGCGGCGTACGGCCCTTCCTTCTTTGCCGGGCGGCAGGTCGTCGACGGCGAGCGAACGGATCGTGACAGCGATCGCTTGGGCCCCAGCGTTCCCTGAGAGTCCAGCCACCAGCGGCATGAAGGCAGCAAGCAACGCATATCGAGCCAGCGTGTCCTCGAACTGAGCAACCACGAAAACGGTGATAAAGCCCGCTGCGAGGTTGAACAGGTTCCACGGAAGGCGACGGCGCACGGACTCGTTGACCGGCGTGAACACGGACTCCTGCTCACCGGCACCGAACATGATCGCCATGTCCTCGCTGGCTTCAGCCTGGATGGCCTCCATGGCTTCGGCGACCTTGACCATGCCAACGAGCCTTCCGTCGTGGTCGACGACAGGCACAGCGATGAGTGTGTACTTCTGCATGAGGTCTGCGACTTCTTCGCGATCGGTATCCGTGCGGACGACGGCGAGGTTCGTATCCATGATGTCCCTGAGACCCGTGGCTGGCCGTGCGAAGACGAGCTCGCGGAAGGGCACCACGCCGATGAGGCGCCGGTCGTCGTCGACGACGTACACGTAGCGCAGGTTCGAACCCAGTTCATCGTGGAACCGTCGCAGTGCCTCGATCGCTTCGCCTGCGGTGATGCCGACAGGGAGCGCCGCGACGTCGGTCGTCATCATGCCGCCAGCCGTGTCGGGCGGATAGATCAGCAGTGACTCGACTTCACGTGCTGTTTCTGCGTCGAGGGCACGGAGCACCGCTTGCCTGTCGTCGTCATCGAGAGCACCGATCAGGTCTGCTGCCTGGTCCGGATCCATCTCTGAGATCAGCACCGCAGCCTGGTTCGGGTCGAGTTCTTCGATGACGTCAGCGGCGACCTCCGGGTGCATCTGATCGAGGACTTCGCCAGCGTCGACGACCTCGAGGTCCTGAAGGAGGTCGGCAGCGCCTTCCTCGTCGAGCGCTTCGAGGATGTCTGCAGCTTCATGCGGATTGTCGCCAGCGATCTGCTCCCATGCTTCCTGGTGGGAATCGAGGTACTCCTCGGCCTCGTCCGGCTTACGGCGCGCGAGGTCCTTGAGCGCAGTAGGCATGTGACGTGGATGTGGCAGCCGGAACTTCATGACAACTTCAGCCTATCGGTTTATGTCATCCTGGACGCGATACGGGCCCCGAGGGGGGATCGGGGCCCGTAGCTGAGGTTCTGCTCGGCTCTCCAGGGGGGACGAGAGAGTCCGCACAGCGCCGCTATGCGGCTTTGTGCTCGCAGTCTACCCGATGGGCGTGAAATGTCAAGTCTCATAGTAAGGGAATCAGTCATGTTGTCGTGATGGCACCGCTCGGCCCATGATCGAACGTTCGCTCGAGGATCCTCCCGATGGTCCACCCAGGTGTCCCGGTGTCCTCGAGTGCCTGATGCAGGGCAGCTTCGAGTGGTGCGTCGATGGCGAGGAGCAGTCCTCCGCTCGTCTGCGCGTCGGCAAGGAGAAGCTTGATGGGAACCCCTTCGGATCCGAAGTGAACCATCGGTGCTACGGCTGTGAGGTTGCGGTGTGTGCCTC
>CAYLIR010000216.1:0-3732 GCA_964383515.1 uncultured Acidimicrobiaceae bacterium | reverse complement strand
GGCACAGATCTATGACCTTCTCCGCGAGATAGCCGCAAGCGGCGCTGCGGTTCTTCTCTACACGAGTGAGCTTCGGGAGATCCCGCTGGTATGTGATCGTGTGCTTGTGATCTACGATGGCAAGGTCGTCCACGAACAGGAAGGCGCAACGGCAACCGAAGAGCTGCTACTCACCGCTGCTCACGGCCTTGAGGCGGCGAGCCCATGACCGCCCCGTCTGTCGGCGAGATGGATGCTCGGTCGGTCGTATGGCGACGAAGGGTGCAACGCCATGGATGGACCGTCGGCGTCTGGCTGCTGCTTGCCATCCTCGTTGCGTGGTATGCGACGTTGATTCCGCGGTTCGGAAGTTTTCAGGCATCGACGATCATCGCTGGTGGTACGGCGTGGATCCTGCTGGGAGTTGCTCAAGCGGTCGTGGTGATCGCGGGCGGGCTCGATCTCGGCGTCGGCGGCATGCTGGTCCTCTCCAGCGCGGCCGCGGCGCGGTTCATGGACGGCCAACCCTTGGGAGTTGTCATCGTGATCGCTCTTGCGATCATCCTTGCTGTGACCATCTTGAACGGGTTCGTAGGGTGGATCATCACCGCTTCGAAGATCCCGGACATCGTGGTCACCCTCGGCTCGCTGTTCATATACCAGGGTCTTGCCCTGATGGTGCTCCCCAAGGTTGGTGGTGGGACCAACGGGACCTTCCGGTGGCTGTTCACAGGATCGCCGCATGGTATCGGTGCGAATCCGTGGCCAGCCATCGTGGTGATCCTCGTTCCGGTCCTCGTCACTGCATGGTGGATGAGCAAGACCAGGAGCGGGCTGTCGCTCTACGCCGTGGGCAGTGATGCCACGGCTGCTTTCCTCTCCGGTGTCCGCGATGTCCGGACCAAGATCGTCTCGTTCGCCGTTGCTGGGGCTCTGAGCGCTCTTGCCGGATTCTCGTCGGTCAGCATTTCTGGAGTTGGAAACCCGACAACCGATGGAGGTGTGCTCACGCTCAACGCGGTTGCAGCAATCGTCCTTGGCGGAGTGGTCCTCACAGGCGGAGTCGGCTCGGTGATCGCGGTCGTTCCGGCGGCGCTGATCCTGTTCTTCTTCAATCCGATCTTGAGCGCCCTCGGTGTCGACCCGAATCGTGCTCAGGTGGTCCAAGGCATCCTTATCGTCTTGGTGATGATGGCGGCAGGTCTGCTCGAGTGGAGGAGGATCCGTCGAAGATGAGCGAAACCCAGGTATCCATCGCTGGCCAGGCTGCCGACGCGGCTGGCTCGAAGCCCTCATTGACTCGTAGGCTGGCTGCGAAGCCTCAGATCGCGCTGATGGGTGTTCTCGTTGTCCTGGTAGCTGTGACCAGTGTCGTCGAACCGGCGTACCTGTCGGTGGCGGGTCTGAGGAACTCGCTCATCTGGGCGGTTCCGATCGGGATCCTTGCCGCCGGTCAAACCGTTCTCATGCTGACCGGTGGCATCGACCTGTCCATCGCGATGATCGCAACCGCAGCGGCATACGTGACAGCCAACCAATCGGCGAATGGGACGGCATTCGCGATAGCAGTCGGTTGGTCGTGGGTCTCGTTGCGGGGACCATCAACGGCATCGGGGTCGGTGTGTTCCGGGTGAATCCACTGATCATGACGATGGCGATGGCTGGCATCCTACTCGGCCTCTTCAGCGGGTGGGCAACAACGATCTTCGCCGGTTCTACACAGATGAACGACTTCATACGCACACTCGGTGGTGGAAGCTTCTTTGGGGGGCGGATTCCGTGGTCGGCTCTCGTCTGGTTGCTTATCTCGATCGGGATGATTCTGCTTCTGCGCAAGACGGGATTCGGACGCAACCTCTACGCCCTTGGCGACAATCCTCTGGCATCACGCCTATGCGGCATCCGCTCCTGGCAGGTCTTGGTGGCAGCATACGCACTCAGTGGTGTCCTCGGTTCGGTCGCGGGCTTGCTCGTCGGCGGGCGTGTCGGAGCCGTCGATCTGCAACTCGTTGGGTTCTTGCTGCTGCCTTCGGTGGCCGCTGCCGTTATCGGTGGGACCTCCATCTTCGGTGGAATCGGCACATACACGGGAGCGATTCTCGGTGCTCTCATCCTTGGCGTATTGCAGTCGTTGCTGACGTTCCTTGGCGCAGGTCAAGCTGTTCAGCAGGTTCTGTATGGATCGATCATCATCGGGCTGTCGTGGATGTACGCGCGCCTTTCAGCGGCGCAGTGAACAAAGGAGCAAGCGTGCGGTTGAGTGGAATCCGAGCAGCCGTAGTCGGCGTCGGCTTCGTGGGCGTCGCCCACATCGAAGCGCTCCGAAGAATCGGTGTCGATGTTGTGGGAGTTGTCGGATCGACACCTGAGCGGACCAGGGCAAAGGCGGATGCAGCGAATCTGCCATCGGTGTTCGACAGCGTGGAGGCGGTTGCGGCCGATCCGAATATCGACGTCGTGCATGTGGCATCTCCGAACTACGCACATGCAGACCAGGTGCGGATACTGATCGATGCAGGCAAGCATGTCGTGTGCGAGAAGCCTCTCGCGCTCACATCAGACGATACTGCGGATCTCGTCGAGCGGGCATCAGCGGCCGGTGTTGTCAATGCTGTCTGCTTCAACCTGCGCTTCTATCCGATCTGCCACCAAGCAAGGGTGATGGCACGATCAGGTGCCATTGGCGGCGTTCGCTACGTCACCGGCCGATACTTCCAGGATTGGTTGTTGCGCGACACCGACTGGAACTGGAGGCTCGTCCCGGAATACGCTGGTGACCTCAGAGCGGTTGCGGACATCGGCTCGCATTGGCTGGATCTCGTCCAGTTCATAACAGGTGAGAGAATCGTCGAGGTCATGGCCGACCTCCATACGTTCGTTCCTACGCGTCGCCACCCGGTCGAGCCTGTCGAAACATTCTCGGCAGCGCAGTCGGGCACGCAACTGGTAGCAACGTCGATATCGAGCGACGATGCCGCGAGCATCATGATTCGGTTCAGCAATGGAGCTTCGGGCCTCGTCGCGGTTTCTCAGGTTGCTGCGGGGAGGAAGAACGTTGTCGAGTTCGAGATCGACGGTTCCGATTCCGCGCTTGCATGGGCGTCCCAGAATCCGGATCGGTTGTGGATCGGCCATCGAGGGCAGCCCAACGAGATCCTGGAGCGAGACCATGCACTCGTGGACGAATCTGTCGCGCCCCTCCTTGGGTTTCCCGGGGGGCATCTCGAAGGCTACGGGGACACCTTCAGAGCCTTGTTCTCACAGGTGTATCGGGACATAGCTTCTGGACACCCTGTGGAGGAGCCGGCCTATCCGACGTTCGCCGACGGTCACGATGTGCAACGTGTGATAGAAGCGGTATCTCGAAGCGCGAGAGACCAGCGCTGGGTCTCCGTTGAACGATAAGGAGCAATGATGAAGCTTGGACTACTTACTGCACCGTTTCCCGAGGCTTCCCTCGATGAGGTCGCCGATTGGGCTTCAGAGAACGGATTCGAGTCTCTCGAGGTCTGCTGCTGGCCGAGTGACGCGGGGACGGAACGCCGCTACGGAGGGATCTGTCATATCGACGTTGACGGGCTTGCCCAGGAACGGGCCGATCGAATCGTTGCAGAACTCGATGGCAAAGGCCTTACGATCTCGGGCTTGGGCTACTACCCGAACCCTCTCCACCCGGACGCCGACCATCGAGCTGCGGTGAAGGCACATCTGCTCAAGGTGATCACAGCAGCCTCGATGATGAATGTCGGGGTC
>CAYLIR010000215.1:0-3744 GCA_964383515.1 uncultured Acidimicrobiaceae bacterium | reverse complement strand
CGGCTACGCCTGCAGCAGAGGCCGGTTCGCAGAACACCCCGACCTCGTTCGAGAGGAACCGGTATGCGGCGAGGATCTCATCGTCGGTGATCGCCTCGATGCGGCCACCAGACGCATCCCTAGCCGCCACGGCAGCGTCCCACGACGCCGGGTTGCCGATGCGAATCGCTGTTGCGACGGTCTCTGGCGCCTCGAACACTTCTCCGTAGACGATCGGGGCAGCACCGTCCGCCTGGAAGCCCCACATCCTGGGTGCAGCGCCGATCTCCGTATAGCCCTTCCAGTACGCCGTGATGTTCCCCGCGTTCCCCACAGGAAGCGCATGGACGGCTGGAGCATGGCCGAGATCGTCGACGACCTCGAATGCCGCCGTCTTCTGCGCCTCGATCCGATACGGGTTCACCGAGTTCACGAGCGCGACACCGTAGGTCTCCGACAGGGCTCGCACGATGTCGAGCGCATCGTCGAAGTTGCCGTCGATCGGAACGATCGCGGCACCGTGAGCCATCGCCTGAGCGAGCTTCCCGGCAGCGATCTTCCCCGCAGGCAGCACCACGATGCATCCGATGCCTGCCCGGGCAGCGTAGGCAGCAGCCGATGCAGACGTATTGCCCGTGGAAGCACACACGACAGCCGATGCACCGTCTTCGAGCGCCTTCGATACTGCCAGGGTCATCCCTCTGTCCTTGAACGACCCTGTCGGATTCATCCCTTCGAACTTGAGATAGACCGTCCGGTCGACGACCTCAGATACGGCGGGAGCAGGTATCAGCGGCGTTCCGCCCTCAAGGAGCGTTACGACCGGCGTAGCCTCAGACACGGGAAGGCGGTCCTTGTGCTCATCGATGACGCCGCGCCACCTCATTTCGACGGACCCAGCACGCGGATGACCGAAACGACCTCGATCACCTCGGGGATGGCAGCGAGCGTTGCAACAGCGGCACGCTGGGCGGACTCCGGCGCCTCGTGGGTAACAACGATCAAGGATGCTTCCTCGTCTACCCCCTCCTGCCACACGGAACGGATCGAGACATCTTCGTCTCCGAAGCCTGCGGCGATCTTCGCAAGCACACCGGGCTGGTCATCGACCTGAAGTCGCACGTACCACCGAGTTGGTATGTCCATGAACGGAACGATGTCCCCGGACGAGAACCGAATCCTCGGAGCCACCTGAGCGCCAGCGAGGGTCTCTCGCGCAGCGTCGATGACATCGCCGAGCACAGCGGTAGCCGTCGGATCGCCACCTGCCCCTGGACCCGAGAACAGAAGCGAATCGATCGCGGCGCCCTCCACGAACACCGCGTTCGTCGCACCCCTGATCGCAGCAAGCGGGTGGCTCGTCGGCACCATGGCTGGATGGACGCGCGCGTTCACGCCCGCATCCATCCGCTCGCACACCGCGATGAGTTTCACGACATATCCGAATTCGGCAGCGAACGACATGTCCAGGGCCGTCAGATCTTCGATGCCTTCTGTGTACACGCTGGCGATGTCCACCCATGTACCGAATGCGAGGGATGCGAGGATGGCCGCCTTCGCTGCTGCATCTGCTCCCGACACATCGGCGGTCGGATCCGCTTCTGCGTATCCGAGGTCGGTGGCTTGCTGCAGCGCGTTGAGATACGTCGCACCCTCCTCCATCTGCGTGAGTATGTAGTTGGTCGTCCCGTTGACGATCCCGAGAACCCGGTCAAGCGTCTCACCAGCCAGTGTCTCCGACAAGGGACGGATGATCGGGATACCACCACCGACGGCAGCCTCAAAGAGGAAGGGCACACCTGCACGCTCCGCGGCTGCGATGAGCTCGGGGCCGCGAGCCGCGATCAGTTCCTTGTTGGCCGAGACCACAGGCTTGCAAGCTTCGAGCGCCGCGAGGATGAGATCGCCCGCAGGATCCTTGCCACCCATCACCTCGACGACGAGGTCGACCGTTGGGTCGTTGACCACCTCGAAAGGATCGTCGGTCAACAGCCCTTCCGTGACATCGAAGTCTCGTTCGATGCCGATGCGGTTGACACCGATCTTGCGAACTTCGAACGTGAGCCCTGTCTTGAGCGCGATAGCCTCCGATTCACCAACGAGCCTGCGCAGCAACGCGCCGCCCACCGTTCCTGCGCCGAGCAAACCGATGCCGATAGAGTTTTCCATAGGAGCGCGACGATAGTCGCTCTGCACATCAGCGAATCGCTCGCTGTCTCGCTACACTGTCACGAAGGGCGAGCCGCGCGGCTCGAATGAGGTGGATAGGAATTCATGACGATCACGGGGTTCTCCTTGCGCATCACCGTTGCAGTGGTAGTGCTCGCGGTCATCGCCGCGTTCTCCGTGCCTCCAACGCGCGCCGAAGATGCTCCCCCTGCTCCTACGACGACAACTGCCACTGCAGCAGACTCCTCCTCCACCACCACAACCGCCCCTGACTCCACCACCACCACAACCATCGTCGACTCCACCACCACAACAACCATCGTCGACTCCACCACCACGACCACCACAACCGTCCCCGACAACCCTGAAGAGGACGCCGCGGCGATCGTCTGTGACCCGGAGGATGACACTGGTGCCATCGACGAGGCCATCGACGCCGAGAGCCCTTCAACCTCAACGACAATGGCATCTGATGCTGCAGTGGACTCGGATCGGGAAGACTCCGACATCGACCCCTGCACACCGCCTCAAGAGGAAGACCTTGGTTTCACCCCCGTTGAGCGCATCGACGTCGTCCGCGACATCGTGTTCCCGATCGCAGGCAGAACCGGGTACTACGACGGATTCGGCGCATGCAGGGATGGGTGCACGAGGGAGCACCACGGGATAGACATCGGCACGTACGGATGGAAAGGCGTTCCCGTTGTCGCCTCACACGACGGCACCGTGATCAGGACGACATACGATCAACGTCTCGCTGGATGCGCTGTGATCCTGCGGGGTGACGACGGATGGACATCGCGCTACGTGCACCTCAACACCGATTTTCCCGGCACCGATACGAACGGCTACAGCTGCCTTGCTCCGGGCATCGAAGTCGGGTCCACGGTCGTTGCGGGACAGGTCATCGGATGGGTCGGCGACAGTGGCAACGCCGAGAACACGAGCCCGCATCTCCACTTCGAGATCCGCAACCCCCAGGGTGACCCCGTCAATCCCTTCGAGTCGCTCAAGGCAGCGAGAACCGTCGACGTGGAATGGCTCTCCCAGGATGCTGCATCTGCATACGGCGCCATCGCCGCAGCGAACTACACGAGTGAGGCGACAACGGCCGTCATCGTATCGGCAACAGAAACCCGCAAGCTCTCCGCCAGCGAATACACGGCTTCGGTGTTCGACTCCCCGCTGCTTGTCATCGATGAACGCAACCCTCAGAGCGCTCTTGAGCAGGTTGAGAGGCTCAAACCCGACAAGATCGTCATCATGTCGGATGTCGATACGAACTGGATCGAAGCACTCGTCACCCCGCTCGTCGACGTCGTCGAGGTCGAGCCCTTCCCGACCCCGTACACACCACCGGTGCTCATGTTGCCTGATACGGCAGAAGTCGTCGAAGTCGAGTTCAACCCCATCGATCGTTTCGCAACGATCTTCTCTGGATCTATCGACCAGATCGACCCTGAGTACCGTGAAGCGTTCGAGCGCTACACCATCGACCACCGGTCCGTGGTGCTCGCATCCGGTACCCAAGCCGCCACAGGATTGAGTGCGGTTGTCGACACCGCTCCTCCGAAGAGCACCGCGTCGAAAGCTTCC
>CAYLIR010000214.1:0-3788 GCA_964383515.1 uncultured Acidimicrobiaceae bacterium | reverse complement strand
CGATCCCTTCGAGGCCAGAGGCGACGGCGAAGTCGTGGTCCCAATGAAGCGGGTTGAAGTCCCTGGTCGCTGCAGCGTATCTGACCAGGTCATGCCTGCTCGCCGAACGTTCGCTTCCGTGGTTCTTCGCCCGTGCCCGCACAGGTGGCTCGTTGCGGATCCGCTCAGGCTCGGGGGCAGGTGCGTTGGAGAGCACGAACGTGGACCTCGACGCAACGACTGGTATCCCATCAGCTGACGCGTTCGCATCGAAGGTGACGAAGTAGGAACCGGATCGCTCTCGTACCCGCACGATCTCACCTTCGACATGTGCTATCGATCCGACCGCCATCGGTGCGAGGTACGTGAACGACTGGTCGAGGTGGAGGAGCGTTGCTGTATACGCGATCACGTCGGGGTGGTAGAGGAACTCGTCCGCCACGGCGAACAGCAGAACAGAGGCGAATCCGGGAGGAGCTTCGTCTTGCCACTCCACCGGATCTGCCCCCGTCGTGTCGACGTAGAGGGCCACGCGGTCTGCGGTGATCGCCACCTCCACCGGGCCGACCTTGTGGCCAACCAGGTCGATAGGTGTGCGGACAGATTCCATACAGAAACGGTAGACGACGCCAAGCGGCTAGACGACGCCGAGTCAACCAGCGAAGAATGCGGGAAGGATAGCGTCCGTGCCCGTAAGGAACAGGATGCCGATGCCGATGCTCATTACAGCCGTGAACACACCGAAACCGATCTGCACCGCCTGGCTGCGCGACGCCATCGAGAAACCGTGGACCGAAGCAACCGTGATCGCAGAGTTCGACACGATGAGCCCGAGTACGAAGGTGAACAACACGACGAGACCGGCCCACACACCTCCCGCGGAGGCAGCTGCAAGGAACACGACGACCTGGGTCGGTGTCTCTGCGCCGATGCCATGGATGGCACCGATGCCGACGGCTACTCTGTTCGTGTACTCGCCGTCACCGGCGTGCTCGTGGGCATGATCGTGGGTGGGCGCCGTGATCCGCGAAGTGCCGTCGACATCGTCCTCGTCACCGTCGTGGTGGGCATGGCCGATCGCAACGTGCTCATGTGAATGCGTGTACCTCGCCTTGGTAGCTCCGACGATCTTGCGCGAGACGTCGAAAAGGATCATCCACCGACTCCGGGCTTTGAACCTGCCGCGCTCGAGAACGAGCGTGGCTGCGACGAGCCCTCCCAGAACGATGAGCGTCACACCGACGATCCTCCCCGCAATGGCATCGAGCCAATCGGGAACTGTCGCTCCGAGTGCGATTGCACCGATGCCGAGCACGATGATGACCGAGGCATGGCCAAGGACGTAGAGCGTTCCAGCGAAGAATCCGCGCCGTTTGGACTGCTGGGTCGCAGCGATATCGCTGATCGCGATGATGTGGTCCCAGTCGATGCCGTGGCGCACACCGAAGAAGAAGGCTGCCACCACAAGGCCGATCGTGAATCCGTTGCCCGTATCCATCACCGCAGGGTACACCGAATCCATACATGCAACGGCCACAGCGACGCGACGACACAGCTCTGGCACAGTCGAGCACATGGATCATGAGGAGAGGAGGCGGCTACGGCGGCGAACGGGTGGACGGTCAACTTCCTTCCTCCCGAAAGCGGGAGGATCGCTGGCAACCTCCGACTGACGGACGTCGATGTCGCATACACGGGCCGGTACGATTCGAGCAACGCCCAGGTCGTCACGGGGATCGGCGCAGCCCTCGGCAGCTTCCCAGCAACCAGCGGACACATGTCGTACGTCCACAGCACAGGCACCGAGTTCGTCTTCGACCATGGCATGCTCGATCCCAAGAAGCTCATCGCACAGATCGACGGATACGCCGAACCCGGTCAGCCTTGGACAGCACCAGCCAGCGGCCAGCCGATTCGCTAGTGTGGAGCAAGGAGGTGGATCGTGGCCAAGACGACCGGAGGGGGACTGATCGCCTCGATGCTCGCTGCCGAGGGAGTCGACACGGTCTTCGGTCTCCCCGACGGCACCTATCAAGGCCTCATCGCCGGACTCGATGACAATGGCATCAGGCTTGTCACGCCCCGCCACGAGTCCTCTGCACTCCATATGGCTGGTGCATATGCCCGGGCGACGGGGAGGCTGGGAGTCGCGATCGCATCCAATGGGCCGGGAGTAGCCAATGCACTTCCTGGTGTTGCGGTGGAGAACGCAGAAGGAAACCGAGTCCTCCTCATCACGTCGTCGCGCAGGTCGGGGATCACCTATCCAGACAGAGTCGGCACGTACCAGTACTTCGATCAGGTAGCGGTCATCTCCCCCATGGTGAAGTGGTCCGCATCCTCATCCACGCCAGAACGCGTCGGTGAGCTGATGCGCACAGCGTTGCGGCACTCGTTTGCCAGCCGTCCCGGTGTCGTCCACCTCGACGTTCCCGAATCTGTGATGAACGCGAGAAAGACCGAGGCTGCCATATGGCCACTGGCTTCGTACCGGGTGGTGGACCCGCTGACACCGGATCCACTCGATGTGCATCAAGCCACCGAGATGCTCGCAGCAGCCTCGTTCCCCATGATCCACGCAGGAGGTGGCGTCGTCCACGCGCAAGCGTTCGACCAACTCCGAAGAGCAGCCAAGCGCCTCCATGCGCCGATCACGACATCGTGGAGCGGATCGGGTGCCGCTCCGCACACGCATCCGCTCGTATGGCCGATTTCGGCGATCGATGGATGCAACGACATCCGCAACGCTGCCGATGTCGTCCTCGTTGTCGGATCGCGTCTCGGCGAGACCGACTGGTGGGGGAAAGCCCCGAACTGGAACCCTCACCAAGCTGTGATCCAGGTCGACATCGATGCTGAGGCGATCGGTATGCACAAGCCCGTGTCTCTTGCCATCAACGCCGATGCCGGAGTGTTCCTCGATGCGTTGGTCGAGGAGCTCGACGACTTCCCCGTGCCGTCTCCAGAACGGGTCGCTGCAGTTGCCAGCCACCAGGCCAAGCGCGACGCCAGGGCAGCGAAGCTCGCTGACAAGTACCTCTCTGACACGGCGACGCCGATGACGACGGCCCATGTGCCCGCGACCGCGCGTGCGATGTTCCCCGACGACACGATCTTCGTAGCAGATGGAGGCAACACAGCCGTCTGGTGTGCGTTCTTCTGGCAGGTCCGCCAGCCTGGGACAACGCTCGGAACGCCCCATTTCGGGCATCTCGGTGCGGGTGTCGGCCAGGCACTTGGGGCAGCTACTGCGTTCCCTGACCGCACGGTGTGTTGCATCATCGGAGACGGCGCATTCGGCATGCACCCTCAGGAGGTAGAGACAGCGGTACGGAACAACATGCGTATCGTGTTCCTGGTCGTGTCTGACCGTCAGTGGGGAATGGTCAAGCTCTCACAGTCTGTCGCGCGCAAGCCCGTCAAGATGATGATCAAGAAACAGCTCGGCCCTGATGAGACGACAGGAACCGACCTTGGCGAGATCGCCTATGACGAGCTTGCACGCTCGATGGGCGCCCACGGGGAGCGCGTCAGCGACCCCGCCGACCTGGCCGCAGCCATCGAACGGTCGATACGGGAACAACGATGCGCCGTGATCCACGTCGATGTCGATCCGAAGAAGAACCTATGGGCACCTGGTCTTCTCCACTTCAAGAAGATGCATCAGGAGCCAGGGGGGAAGTAGTGCTCGCAACGCACGTCACGATCGCGGCGTCGTCCATCGACGATGCGGTAACTTTGGAACTCCTATGTTTTTCTTAGATTACTATGCTACCGGTAAATTGGTGCCATCTGATGCCCAAAAGGTA
>CAYLIR010000213.1:0-3793 GCA_964383515.1 uncultured Acidimicrobiaceae bacterium | reverse complement strand
GTGGAGATGTCTGCCGTCGACGCCCAGGATCGCGGACTCGCCCCCGGCAGCAGAGCCCGGGTGTGGAACGACAGGGCCTCACTCGAACTGGACGTGCGGGTGACCGACCGTGTGCGTCCAGGCGTTGTAGTGATCCCGTTCGGATGGTGGAGGTCAGACCACGGCGATGGCCCCACCGCGAACTCGCTAACCAATGACAGCCTGACAGATTGGGGAGGTGGCGTCGCGTATTCCGAGACGCTGGTCGAGGTGTCGCGCCTCGCATAGCGGTCAGCGGGACACCGGTCGTCTTCACGGGTCGGGTGTGAACTACGACGCGCGGCGGATGGCACAGGTACGCGGTGTGCTCCAGAGAGAGCGTATCGTTGCGGGGAACACGATGACCGGACTCCTGACATTGAGGTGATGTGCCATGGCGCCCACGACACCAACGACGACAGCGGAACTGCGGATCTGCATCGTCAACGGCTACCCACAGGCGAGCCGCGAGAACTTCGACAGGTCCAGAGTTGGCCATCCGCACGATCTCTTCCAGGGGTTCCTGTCCCGTGAGGCACCCAACGCAACGAGCGAGATCGTCTATGTGGCGGACCCCGGCTTCTCGCTGCCACCGGGCACATCGATCGAGGATTTCGATGGCTTCATATGGACCGGATCTGACCTTACCGTCTATCACGTCGACGATCCGAGGGTCGCAGGCCAACTCGCGTTCGCCTCAGCGCTCATGGATGCTGGTGCCGTGAGCTGGGGTAGTTGCTGGGGCCTGCAGATAGCGGCCAAGGTCGAAGGTGGTGAGGTCGCTGCGAACCCGAAAGGCCGCGAGTGGGGCATTGCAAGGAAGATCGAGCTCACCGAAGCCGGAAAGCGGTCCCCGATGCTCGTTGGGAAACCGGACGTGTTCGACGGATTCATCATGCATCTCGATGAGGTCGTCCGACTCCCCGAAGGGACGGATTCGCTCGGCGGCAACACGCACACACCGATCCAAGCCGCCGTCTTCACCCGGGGCAGCGGTGTGTACTGGGCGACCCAGTATCACCCCGAGTACAACCTCTACGAGATGGGGCGCCTCATCGCTGCAAGGGCTGAGGCACTCGTGCGTGAAGGCCACTTCAAGGACGAAGAGAGTGTTGTGACATACGCGGCGGACATGATGGCTTTGCACGAAGACCCGTCGAACGAAGCCCTGCGCATCAAGCTGGCTATCGGTGACGACATCGTCGATCCGGAGGTTCGAGAGGTCGAACTGCGCAACTGGCTACGATTCGTGACATCGCGAACGACTCGCTGAAGACATTGGTCCCCCCCCAGGCACACCATCGAGTGGTCTGGACGCCGAGGCGCTGATAGCGTGTCAAGAGATAGGATGAAGCGATGCCATCGGTACTGATAGTCGAAGACGAGCAGGCCATTCGGCAAGGCCTATCGGAGTTTCTCGCGGACGCAGGCCACTCCGTTGAGACTGCGGCAACCGGGATGCAAGCAATCCAGCGCATGACAGCGAGCGGTTGCGACGTTGTCGTTCTCGACCTCGGACTTCCGGATGTGGATGGCAGTCAGGTCCTCAAGATGATCCGCGCGATCAGTGATGTGCCCGTGATCGTTGCCACCGCTCGCGACGACGAGAACGAGATCGTCAAGATCCTCCACGCCGGGGCAGATGACTATGTCGTCAAGCCCTTCTCGGGTGCCCAGCTTCAGGCGAGGATCGAAGCGATCATGCGCAGAGTCGCCTCGGGGGCAGCGCCTGCACCGGTGGCGGTGGGAGACCTCATCGTCGACATCGATCAGCGAGTTGCAACACTCAAGGGTGAACCACTTGACCTCACACGCAAGGAGTTCGACCTTCTTGCCTACCTCGCGAACAGGACCGGCACCGTCGTCTCGAAGCGCGAGTTGCTTGCGGAAGTGTGGAGACAACCATACGGCGGTGCCGACAAGACCGTCGATGTCCACCTCTCCGTGCTACGGAGGAAGCTTGGCGAGAGTGCTGCGACGGCACGGTATCTGCGAACGGTCCATGGTGTGGGTATCAAGCTGGTGGTCCCTGATCCGTGAGGCGATGGCTAGCTCTCTATGCGCTGTCCGTCACCTCGATCGTGGTGCTCGCGTTCCTGGTCCCCCTAGCTGTTCTCGTCAAGGACATCGCCAGTGACCGAGCGCTGAACGCAGCCGAGCGCGAGGCGCAGACTGTGGCCCGTTTCGCCTCAAGCATCGATGGCAGGCCCGATACGGTGCGTGCGCTCGTGAACACGCTCTCGGGTGTTCAGGACATCTCTGTCGTCCTGTCCGACGGCAGCACGGTTGGTGCGCCGTTGCCTGACGGAGTCGATCTCACTGCAGCGAAAGAGAGGGGGCAGGCCTACCGGCAGCCACTCGCAGACGGCTCGGCTGTCGTCGTCCCTGTGCTGCGCGGCACAGGAGACCCCTGGGTGATCGTCGTCGATGTTCCCCAAAGCCAATTGACAAGGGGTGTGTCATCAGCGTGGGTCATCCTCACGGGGCTCGGTGTCGTGCTCGTCGGGCTTGCTTTCATCGTTGCCGACAGGATGGGACGGGCGGTTGCCGATCCGATCGCGGATCTGGTCGAAGCGACGGAACTGCTCGGCGAGGGCGAGCTCTCGGTGGAGGTCGACCCAGCGGGGCCCAAGGACATCGCCGCCGTTGGATACGCGTTCAACGCGCTGACCGGCAGGGTGCGAAAACTGCTCGATGGTGAACGTGAGTTGGCTGCCGACCTATCTCATCAACTGAGGACGCCGTTGACGGCGCTCAAGCTCGATATCGAGGCGCTCGACGACTCCGTGGATGCAGCGCGTCTGATCCGAGACGTGGACGAACTCGAACGCGTCGTCGGGCATGTGATCAGTGAAGCGCGACGCCCGGTGCGCGAAGCAGGGACGGTCACAGCGGACCTCGCTTCAATCGTGAAGGAACGTACGGCGTACTGGGGTGCGCTCGCCGATGACCAGGGCAGGGAGTGGACGATACGGGTCGGGCCATCCGAGTGCGTTGTGCGAGGAAGCAGTGACGACTACCAGGTGCTCGTCGATGCGCTCCTTGGCAACATCTTCGCACACACGCCCCCAGGGACGCCGTACGCGGTTGACCTGCATGTACGTCGACACGGTACAGTGGAACTGGTCGTGTCCGACCAAGGGCCCGGCATACCCGACAGCCATCTTCTCGAGCGGGGTGTCTCCGGAGGGTCCTCGAGCGGGTTGGGCGCCGACATCGTACGCCGCACCGCAGAGGCCGGTGGTGGAGGCGCTTCCTGGGAAGCTGGCCGCACTGGCGGCACTGTCGTGCGCATCGTGTTGCCGCTCGTCGATGGCAGGAAGCGCTAGGGCTCCGTGAGGGTCCCACTATCGGGCGCTTAGCGAACTTGTGCTTTTCGTAACCTTTCGGAGAGGACGTTCGGAGGTGGTGCGTTGCATCGTGGTACCACTATCCGACGACAATGGAGCAAGAACATGATGAAGAGACTTCTCATCCTGGCGACAGCTGCCCTCACCCTGTTGATGACGGTGGGAATCGCCTCGGCGATCGTGAGGCCGGCCACAATGACCCCGGAAACGTCATCTGCAGTGACGTCCACAAGCATGACAGGCGATCTCGGTAGCGGAACGGTCGACGACAGTTCATCGACGACATCGTCCTCTGTAGACGACCACTCGATGACGTCCACATCGATCGATGATGGCACATCGACATCCCTCGCTGACGATGGTGATGATGGGGATCATGTGACGACGACGTCTCCTGACGATGGTGATGATGGGGATCATGTGAC
>CAYLIR010000212.1:0-3826 GCA_964383515.1 uncultured Acidimicrobiaceae bacterium | reverse complement strand
GAGTCGCTCACTGCATCCTCGGCCTCCTCCTTGCGGACCGGCTTGTACTCATCGTCGAGAGCGACCTCGTACCAACCCGAACGATCCACGACGAACACACCGCCACGAGGCACACCATGCCCGTCCAAGCGGTCGGCAGAAGAAGCTGTGACAACGACGAAACTCCCCGCTTGCAACAACGCATCTGGCTCATCCGGATACTCAGAGCCTACGATTGACGCTCCAGGCCCCACCCACAGCTTGCCAGACTCTCGATCGAACACAGCCCCAACCCCGCCCCTGGCCTGGTAGTCTGCAAACGGGATATCGTTGCTCCCAGACGGGCTACCCGTCACAACGTCGAGACGTGTAACCCCACCCTTCAAGCCCGTGTAGAAGACATTCCGCCCATCCTGAACCACGTCCCCGTTGGCGCCAGAAGCGATGGCGAAGTCGAGCTCGTTGATCCTGATCACCAATCGGCCGAGACGCTGTGCTTTGTTGTTCGTGACCCACACAGCGCCATCGTCCAGGCGCACATTCGTCGCATGCGCGCCATCAGACACGACAGCAGCCACAACCATCGCGACAGACGTGACAACGAACGCGATACCCATCGCAACGTGCCGCCGACCGCCGTCGTCAGCGACCCACGACAACGCCTTCCTGACCACCGTGCTCCCCATCATTCGTCCACACATCCCATCGTTGGGGCAGAGATCGTGCCGTCTGCACCGATCGATTCCACCTCGATGCATGCAGCCGTCGAAACGTACGTGGTTCCGACGATCCGCTCAGGCTTCTCGGACCCTTCCGGCGTTACCGCATATGCCAACCCGGAATCCGGAGCATCCCAAGCATAGGTGATGCTGCCGTCTTCGTTCCGTGTAGCACTGATCGAGGACACGGACGGAGGGCTGACCGCGGTCGGGATGTCTATGCCATCGTTCACCTCATACTGGTCGGCATCCCTGTCTGCTCCCCCACCTTGGGTGGAATCTGCTCCATGGCCAGACACCATGATCGCGAGAGCGATCAACACCATCCCCACCACCGCTGCAGCACTGATGTACAGCTTCCTGGCTCGGCTGTTGCCCCCCTGCTCCTCGACGGTGGCAACCGCTTCATCTCCCGTCCGGACGACCGTCGCTTCGATCTCCCCATGGGACGGCAGCCCTACCCGTTGGCGGGCGGGCCGCTCACGGCGAACGCGCGCTCCGTTGCTGACGCTGCGGATCGCAGGAGTGGGCTGTGCATCCAACTCGGTGACACCCTTGATGCGTGTCGCATCGTCGTCGGCATCCGCACGACTTCGCGCTGACCGTACCTCTCCGATGAGATTCAATCGTGTTTCGGGAAGCTTCATCTCGATCTCGACGGACTGGAGCTGTCTTCCGAAGTCCGCTGCCGTTCGCGGCCGATGGCGCGGGTCTTTCGCCATCGCCATCGCCAGGATGCTCTCAAGTGAATCCGGGATGTCGTCCCTACCGATGGGTGGCACTCGATCTCGTTCGATTCTTCCCATCATCGCAAGCTGACTGTTGTCACCCCCCGGGATCTCGAATGGAGATCTGCCAGCGAGGAGTGTGTAGACCGTGGCTGCAAGTGCGTAGATGTCGGAACGAGTGTCCGTGGCCGAACCAGTGATGGCTTCGGGTGACGCCCAGGGGATGGACACACCGGCCATCCCTTCCTCCCCACCATGGCCCGACGCTATGCCGAAGTCGGTGAGGCCCGGATCGCCGTATGCACTCGTGAGAACATTCCCTGGTTTGATATCGCGGTGCAGGATCGAGGCCCGATGTGCTGTTTCGACCGCACTGGCGAGCTGCACGCCCACACGGAGCACCTCGCCAACACTCATCTGCTCCCTGCGGGCTCGTTGTTGAAAGTTCTCCCCCGGGTAGTACTCCATGACGAGATACGGTCGACCATCATCGGCAACACCCGCATGGAAGATCTGCGCGATGTAGGGATGGCTCGATACGCGAGCCATCATGTTCGCCTCCACCAGGAAGAGGTCAGCTGGGAGATCACCTGAGGCATGGTGCGCGTTCAACACCTTGATCGCTACCTCTTGGCTCGGTGTCTCCTGTCGATACAGGTACACATCAGCGTACCCGCCAGAACCGATCACGCGTAGCGGGCGATACCCATCGATCTGCGGTGCCGAAGATGGTTCCCGCGAAGCCACAGACCTACTCACCTCCGTCATCCTGGGTTTCGAGGAGCGCCAGGTGTTCCGCCGTTACAAGGCCCGTGCCAAGGGCGTACTCGACGAGCCGCGCACGTCGGTTCGACGCTGGCTCTCCAGGCTTTCCGAGCAACCCTTGAACTCCGAGGCGATCGAGCTTGGAACACACATTGTCGAGCTTGCGATTGAACTTCGTGATCGGCCACCCGAGCCGGTTCGCGATCGACGACGACGGCGGAATCGTTGAGACATGCAGTGAGTCGCTGGTGAGGCGGTGCTCTGCAAGTGCAACGAGGAGCCGACGCTGGTCTGGTGTGAGGTCCGTCGGTCCGAGTGTTTCGTCGCCCGCCGGAACCTGGTGGATCACGGTGGAACTGAACGCCGCAGCACCCTTCGTCTCGATGAGGAGTTCATAGGATGTTGACCCTGCGGCGAAAGCGACGATCGTCGAGGGGAACACGATCGGCACGGTCACTCCTGGGGATACGTACGCCTCCATCCGCCCATCGACGTCGAACGCTGTTGCGTGAAGGAGAGAGCCAACATTCGACAAGAGGCAGAGCCCATCGTCCGTGTTGGCTATCGCGAGAAAGTAACGATGCAGGAACGGATTGTCGTCGATGCGCACATCGCCCTCGCGGCCAACGGTCACCGTTCCCCCACGGGGGACAGGGTGCTGCTCACCGCAGAACTCCACCACTACTTCCATCAGGAGTCGCCTCCATCTTCGAATACTCCCGCCATCGAGGAGTTCCCCTCATAGGTGGCAGAGATCGAATCGGTGAACGCGATCGACGCACCAACTTCGAGCATCAGCGGTTCACCAGCTATGAGGCGCCGCGGCTTCCTACCGGGCAGAGTCACGATCGTGCCGTTCTGTGAACCGAGATCCTCGATCAGTACATGCCATGACTCCAGCCGGAACATGGCATGAGACCGCGATAGCAGGTCGTCGCCTTCTACGGTGACAAGTTGCGGGATCTCGTTGGGCAAGCTGCCATGCATCTTCGGTTTTCTCCCGACAATGGCGGGACGGTCAAGGTCCACGGTCTGCCCGGTCGAGAACACGAGCCGTCCAAGTACCGGCCGATGCACCATGACAGGAGGGCCGATCAACGGAGCACCACACTGGAGGCACCGGCTCGAGTGCGGGGGGTTGGGGGGCCCATCCGGGCACGCTACTGCCTGGATCATCGACCCGCTCATACCATCTGCCGCCGTGAGCGAGGTCCGCCGCATCTCGCGCAATTCGCCCATCGAGACGGTCAGCCCATCATGATCGCCAAGCTGTCCCGCACGCTTCGATCCTGCTTCCGATGCATGTCGAGACTCGTCCCGTGCATCGCTTTCGGGGGTGAACCCTGAAGGAACGACGTCGATGATGTTCTCGCCGTCGTCAGGGAACGACACGAGTGTAGCGTCGGCATCCGATTGCTCACCTGGGTCGCCATGGGTCGAGAGATGCTCATCGGGAGCAGAAACCGACGCATCGGGCAATTCGGCAGCAACTGCTGCATCTTGGACACTGTTGCCCCGCGTACGACCATAGAGCGCATCGAAGTCGTAGCCCTCGATGTCCTGATACTCGCACGCGTCGTCGCTCGCTGTGACCGTATCATCGGGAGAGAGCCCGCTCTTGCGGTTCGAGCGTTT
>CAYLIR010000211.1:0-3832 GCA_964383515.1 uncultured Acidimicrobiaceae bacterium | reverse complement strand
CCTCGGGTTCGCTGGCTACTTCCTCGTTGCCTGGGATATCGTCAATTTCGCCCGATCACGCGACATCTACTGTCAGATTCGCGGTTCGGGGGCAGACTCGGCTGTGGCGCGCTGCATCAACCTCACCAGAGTTGACCCGATTCGCCTCGGCCTCCCGTTCGAGCGTTTCCTGTCCCATGAACGCGGGAAACCGCCTGACATCGATATCGACTTCGAGGCGGAACGTCGCGAGGAAGTGATCCAGTACTGCTTCCGCAGGTACGGGCGTGAACGGGCGGCCATGGTGGCGAATGTCATCACGTACCGGGCCAGGTCCGTGCTCCAGGACGTTGGCAAGGCGTTCGGTCTCACCCAGGCACAGGTGAACGGTCTCACCCGCTACCTCGATGTGCGTGCTCCCGCAGCGATCAAGGGCAGCGTCGACCTGCCTGAAGGCCTCACCGCAGACCATATCTACGACATCTGTCAGCGGCTCGACGGGTTCCCTCGTCATCTCGGCATCCATTCAGGTGGGATCGTCATCGCTAGCAGGCCACTGTGGGAGACCGTGCCGATGGAATGGGGGAGGATGGAGAACCGATCGATACTCCAGTGGGACAAGAACGACACAGCAGCCATGGGACTCGTCAAGTTCGACCTGCTTGCCCTTGGTGCGCTCAACGCGCTCCATCTCTCCGTTGACGCCATCGGCGATGCTCACGGCATCGACATCGACCTAGCGGACATCCCCCAGGAACCTGTCATCTACGAGATGCTGACACGGGCAGACACGGTTGGTGTGTTTCAGGTGGAGTCCCGTGCACAGATGGCAACGTTGCCGAGGATGAAACCGAGGACCTTCTACGACCTTGCAGTAGAGGTCGCCCTCATCCGCCCCGGGCCGATCCAGGGGCAGTCAGTGCACCCGTATCTGCGGAGACGGAGTGGAGAGGAGCCTGTCCGCTACCTCCACCCGAGTGCCGAACCGATCCTGTCCAAGACCCTCGGGGTTCCGATCTTCCAGGAGCAACTCATGGAGATCGCAAGGGTGTGCGCGGGGTTCACACCCGGACAGTCTGACAAGCTCCGTCAGGCGATGACCCACAAGCGCTCCGAGGAGGAGATGGCGAAACTGCGCGACGAGGTGTATGCGGGGATGGCCAGCAAAGGGATCGGTGGCCCTGCTGCGGACGAGCTGTGGGAGAAACTCCAGGGGTTCGCATCATTCGGCTTCCCCGAGTCGCATGCGGTGTCGTTCGCGTACATCGTGTACGCAGCGTCCTGGCTCAAGTACCACTGGCCGGCTGAGTTCTTCCTGGGCCTGTTGAACGCCCAACCGATGGGGTTCTACTCGCCGAACTCGCTGATCGCGGACGCTGTGCATCACGGCGTGATCGTTCGCCACCCCGATATCAACGAGTCCGCGCACGATTGCACGGGCGAGTCTGTCGATCTGGATACGGGCGACCTCGTTGAGTATCTCGGCATGGCATGGCGGCGGGGGATGGGTGCAGCGGACGACCTTGTGCGTCGACCTGTGGCCTTGCGCCTCGGCCTCCGATACGTCAGGAACCTTGGGGAGTCGGATATCACCAGGATCGAGGCTGCGCGGTTCACCGGCGGCCCGTTCGTATCACCTGAGGACTTCGCGCAGCGGACGGGGCTATCGGTGGCAGCGCATGAGAGCCTTGCCGCTGCGAACGCCTTTGCATCGCTCGGCCTCGGCAAGAGGGACGGTATGTGGGTCGCTGGCTCCCTTGGAAGCCTCGGGCCGCAACGGCTCGGTCTCGAAGATGGTGCAGCGATGCCGGAGTTCCCTGTCATGGCGGATGGAGAAGCGATGGAGGCGGACCTGTGGTCGACGGGCATCTCGCTGACGCATCCCGTGTCGCTGATCCGTGGTCGGCTCACGCGCGACGGGGTTCTGTCGATAGCGGATGCGCTGCGCTTGAAACGGAACGGCACGAGGGTGAGCGTCGGGGGAGTGGTTACCCACCGGCAACGCCCGGAGACCGCGAACGGCGTGCGGTTCCTGAACCTTGAGGATGAGACGGGGATGCTCAACGTCGTCATCATGCCGTCTGTGTGGGAAGCGAACTACGAGATCGCTCGTAAGGCTGTGGGCATGGTGATCACGGGAACCCTTGAGTACCGCGATGGGGTCACCAACCTCGTTGCACATCGTCTGACATCCTGGCCAGCACCGGAGATCAGGTCCCGAGACTTCCGCTGAGGGATCAGGCCGTGTCGGGGTCGAGCTCGAGCGAGGCTGAGTTGATACAGTACCGCAGTCCACCCGCGTCCCGCGGCCCATCGTCGAAAACATGCCCGAGGTGTGCGCCGCAGTTGCCACAGACAACCTCGGTACGGACCATCCCGAAAGATCGGTCCTGGTGTTCGGCGATCTCGGATCCCTGAAGCGGCGTGGTGAAGCTTGGCCACCCAGATCCTGAGTCGTACTTGGCAGCAGAGGAGAACAGCGGCTCACGACAGACCACACACGTGTAGGTGCCAGAGCGTTTCTCGTCCCAGTACTTCCCGGAGAATGCACGCTCGGTGCCTGCCTCCTGGGTGACGCGGTATTGCTCGGGTGTGAGCTTGGACGTACGGTCATCGGTGTTGAAATCTCTCATAGGTGCAGAGGATACGCCTCCGTTGCCGATCGCGGGTGCCGTTCATACAACGTTCATCGTTTCGCCGACGCGTCATCGAGATAGCGCACGAGGGCCTGGCCTGCCGCGGTCCGATGTTGCTGTAGCGAGCGGTGTCGTGACGAGAGACTCTGTGGCCGGTCGCGTGGTGGCGGACGTGTCAGGCTTCTGGAGTGCCGATGAGCTCCGCCATGAGCCGTCGGACGCGTTGCTCGATGTCGTCGCGCACTTCACGCACCGCCTCGATCGGCTGGCCTGCAGGATCGGCGAGTTCCCAGTTGAGGTAGCGCTTCCCCGGGTACACGGGGCAGGTATCCCCGCAGCCCATCGATACGATCACGTCCGCTTTCCGAACCTCGGCGTCTCTCCATGGTTTCGGGTGTTCGTCGGCGATGTCGATGCCGACCTCACCCATCGCCGCAACAGCCATCTCGTTGACGTCGTCGGCCGGGTTCGATCCTCCGGAGTAGACCTCGATCGTTCCTTGGGAGAGGTGTCGAAGCCAGCCTGCTGCCATCTGGGACCGGCCCGCGTTGTGGACGCACAGGAAGAGGACAGTTGGGGGAGGAGCGGCAAGGGTCATGCGTGTTCCGATCATCGCGCGACGACGTTCGCCTTCATCCTATATGGTTGCGTGGCGTGGGTGGGTGCACGCATCGACCCAACGCGCACGACCCTACGCCTGTACCGTCTGGGGTCTCGAGTTGCAATCTGGCGTGGACGCTACCGGATGGATGCTATGACCGTTCGCACGGTGGTCGCTGCAGCCGAGGCATCGCTTGCAGTGATGTCGAGATGGAAGACCGCCCTGATCAGGTCGGCACCGAGCATGAGCATCGCGACGCCTTCCTCGATGCACGCATCGACGATTCGTCCGGGTTCGTCCACGCGGAAGTACACGATATTCGTTTGGACCGTGTCCAGGTCGATGGAGACACCCTCGATCTCGGCGAGAGCCTCAGCGAACGTTCGGGCGTTGCGGTGGTCATCGACGAGGCGTTCCCTGTTGTGCTCAAGTGCATAGATCGCCCCAGCCGCGATCAACCCGGACTGGCGCATCCCACCTCCGAACATCTGCTTGAAGCGGCGTGCGCGCGCGATGAAATCGGCGTCACCGACGAGAGCAGAGCCGACGGGAGCACCAAGGCCCTTCGAGAAACACACGCTGATGGTGTCGAACGGCGCTGCATAGCGCTCGAGAG
>CAYLIR010000210.1:0-3857 GCA_964383515.1 uncultured Acidimicrobiaceae bacterium | reverse complement strand
CGGTTCGTCAAGGACCCTCATTCTCGTGGTATTCCTCGATGCTGCACATACGCATCCGTCAGCATGTCGAGAGCTGTCATCCTCTCCTCCCCTCTCCATTCGATAGCGCGAGCCCACAGCGCGGCCTTCTCGTATAATCGGAAGGTCATCTTCAAGGAAGGTTCAGTGACGACAACGAAACGCGCTGAAGTTGCATCCCGCCAGGGGTGGCGCTCCTGGCTCGGAGAGTTCTTCTCCTCATCGATCGGTCTCAAGTGGCTGATGGCCATCACGGGAATCGGGCTGTTGCTATATGTGCTCGTGCACATGATCGGCAACCTCAAGATCTTCCTAGGGACGGAACCGTCCGGGGCGTATCAGATCGATCTGTACGGCGAGGCGCTCCGCGACCTTGGCGGCCACATCGTCCCGCGTGACTCCATTCTCTGGCTGTTCCGCATAGGGTTGATCGCACTGTTCGGCATCCACATCTACGCTGCGGCGACCCTCACCCTCCGCAATCTCAAAGCGAGAGGGCGCGGACGATATGACCACAGGCGCAACTACGAGGCCGTCAACTACGCGAACAGGACGATGCGCTGGGGCGGCGTCATCATCGCGCTCTTCGTGCTGTACCACCTCGCCGACCTGACGATCGGATGGGCCAATCCTGAATTCGTCAAGGGCGAGATCTACCACAACGTGGTCGCAAGCCTCACGAGACCGGCAGTGGCGATCCTCTACCTCGTTGCACAGATAGCACTGGCTTTCCACATCTACCACGGTGCCTGGAGCCTGTGGCAGAGCCTCGGAAGCGTGAACGCCAGATACAAGGCGCTGCGGCGGTATCTCGCCGTCGCCTTCGCAGCAATCGTATTCATCGGGAACACGGCGATCGTACTCGCGGTGTGGACCGGCTACATCTCCTAGGTGGACAGGCGCAACATGGCAACAGAAACCGACAGCACCCTCAACGCAAAGATCCCCGAAGGCCCCATCGAACTGCGATGGGACAATCACAAGTTCAAGTCCCGCCTCGTCAACCCAGCGAACAAGCGCAAGTACGAGATCATCGTCATCGGTACAGGCCTCGCAGGTGCCTCGGCAGCCGCTTCCTTCGGTGAGTTGGGCTACAACGTGACCGTCTTTTCGTATCACGACTCTGCACGCAGAGCCCACTCGATCGCAGCCCAGGGCGGCATCAACGCAGCGAAGAACTATCCGAACGACGGCGACTCGATCTTCCGCCTCTTCTACGACACGGTCAAAGGTGGCGACTACCGATCACGCGAGTCCAACGTCTACCGCCTTGCGCAGGTCTCGAACGAGATCATCGACCAGACGACCGCCCAGGGCATCCCGTATGCCCGCGAGTACGGTGGCCTGCTCGACAACCGATCGTTCGGCGGTGCCCAGGTTTCGAGAACGTTCTACGCACGAGGCCAGACGGGACAACAGCTCCTTCTCGGCGCCTATCAGGCACTCGCACGCCAGATCGAAGCAGGATCAGTGACGTTCCACAACCGCTCCGAGATGCTCGAAGTGGTCAAGAAGGACGGCAGGGCCGTCGGCGTCGTCATCCGGAACCTCATCACCGGAGAGATCAGCTCGCACTCCGCGCATGCGGTCGTGCTTGCAACGGGTGGCTACTCGAACGTGTTCTTCCTGTCGACGAACGCTATGGCGTGTAACGCAACCGCTGCCTGGCGCGCGTACCGAAAGGGTGCGTACTTCGCCAATCCCTGTTTCACACAGATCCACCCGACATGCATCCCTGCATCCGACGAGCACCAGTCGAAACTGACCCTGATGTCAGAGTCACTGCGCAACGACGGGCGCATCTGGGTACCGATCAAGCCAGGCGACTCGAGACCGCCCAACGACATCCCCGAAGAAGAGCGCGACTACTACCTCGAACGGCAGTATCCGGCTTTCGGGAACCTGGTCCCAAGAGATGTTGCATCGCGTGCAGCCATGCGCATGATCGAGGAGGGACGAGGCGTCGGGCCACTCCGCAACGGTGTGTACCTGGACTTCAAGGACGCTATCGGCAGGCTCGGAAAGTCCACGATCGAGGAACGCTACGGCAACCTCTTCGAGATGTATGAGCGCATCACCGACGAGAATCCCTATGAGGTCCCGATGCGCATCTACCCGGCGCCCCACTACACGATGGGTGGACTGTGGGTCGACTACAACCTCATGACCACGATCCCAGGGCTGTACGCGATCGGAGAAGCCAACTTCTCGGACCATGGTGCGAACAGGCTGGGTGCGTCAGCGCTCATGCAAGGACTTGCAGACGGGTACTTCGTGCTGCCATACACGATCGGCGACTATCTCGCGGACTATCTCAACGTTCCCCCAGTGCCGACGGACGATCCTGCGTTCACGGACGCAGTCGCTGCCGTCAACGAACGCACGGAACGGTTCCTGTCCATAGACGGTACGAAATCTGTCGACTATTTCCACAGACGGCTCGGAAAAGTGATGATCGACTACTGCGGACTGGCAAGAAGCCGAGAAGGCCTCCAGCACGCGATCGACGAGATCGCGACGATCAGGGAGAACTTCTGGAACGACCTACGCGTTATCGGCACGCCGGACTCCCTCAACCAGTCCCTCGAACGTGCGGGACGGGTCGCTGATTTCCTTGAGCTCGCCGAGCTGATGTGCATCGATGCGATGAATCGAGAAGAGAGCTGTGGAGGCCACTTCAGGATCGAGCACCAGACAGAAGACGGCGAAGCCAAACGCGACGACGAGCACTACGCATACTCGGCAGCATGGGAATGGGCCGGGGAGGATGCGCCCCCACGGCTCCACAAGGAGCACCTGAAATTCGAGTACGTTGCTTTGACGCAGAGGAGCTACAAGTAATGGACCTGTCACTGAAGGTCTGGAGACAGGCCAGCACGAATGCACAAGGCGAGTTCAAGACCTACCAGGCCACGAACGTGAGCCCGGAGGCGTCGTTCCTTGAGATGCTCGATGAGGTCAACGAGCATCTCAACGAGATCGGCGAGGATCCGATCGCTTTCGACCACGACTGCCGCGAGGGCATCTGTGGGATGTGCGGTGTGATGATCAACGGGAGCCCGCATGGGCCGCAGTCAGGTACCGCGACCTGCCAGCTCCACATGCGCAAGTTCACCGATGGCGACTCGATCACCATCGAACCGTGGCGCACCACCGCGTTCCCCGTGATAAAGGACCTGGTCGTCGATCGATCGCCATTCGACCGGATCATCGAGGCAGGCGGCTACATATCGGTGAACACAGGGGCGCCGCAGGATGCCAACATCATCGCAATCCCCAAGGCTTCCGCTGAGGCTGCCATGGATGCGGCATCGTGTATCGGATGTGCAGCATGCGTCGCTGCATGCCCGAACAGCGCTGCGAACCTCTTCACCGCTGCCAAGATGCAACATCTGAACCTGCTCCCGCAGGGCCAGCCGGAGCGCTATCTGCGGGCTGCGGCAATGGTGGAGACGATGGAGCAGTACTTCGGGTCATGCACGAACTTCGGCGAGTGCGAGAAAGCGTGTCCGAAGAGCATCTCGATCGACTTCATCGCGATGATGAACAGGGACTACGTCAAAGCCCAGTTCAAGAACATGGCGAAGCTCGGACAGTAGCCCTCGCTGGCTACATCGGGTCGGAGGAGTCTGCGGGGAATCATTCATGTCGCGCCTGTGTTGAAGCGTCATCGACCCAAGGAGATGCCGTGACGACGACCAGAGGGCGCGTGCGCGTCGAGGACACGCACAAGAGGATCAGGGCTCAGATCGGCGGCGAGATGATCGCAGACTCCACAGCGGTGCAGCTCGTGTGGGAGGTCCCGTACTACCCCACCTACTACTTCCCTCAACAGGATG